>NZ_LZHA01000033.1:0-9287 GCF_001690335.1 Gilliamella sp. Gris1-4
GGGAGCAAGAGCAATCAATTTAAATGATTTAATTAACCAAGGGAACTGGAAGGATGATGATGGAGATGGGCAGGGAATAAATGCAGTTACTGCATCAGGAAGTGTATCCTTAAAAATTGAGGATTATGAAGGCAATATAGTTAATCGTGGTGATGCATTAACTCTTTGCCGTGCGCCTTATAAGATAACCTTAAGTAGTACAAACGGAACTTTAGTTACGCAGTATGGTGTACCAGATAGGAATACGTTTAATGGAGGCTCAGTGGATTATTATATCACTTTGCCGTCAAAACCGGTTATTTGTTCGGCTAGACCGAATTTGTTGTTGGGTGGGTTAAATAAAGGCCTCGGTTACGAGTACATAGTGGGTCCAGTTAATATATGGAGTCAAAAGAGAGGCTTTTTAGTTCAGTCAACAAATCCATCATCTTACGGACAAAATTTTCCAACAACAGGAGCAGATGGATTGTATTTTGATTTGGATATAGGGGGTATTGACGCAAGTCACTTGCGTTGGACAGTTAATACAAGTGGTAGTCTAGGGGCAACGGTGAGATGGACAAGGCCGCGTACAGATTCACACCTAGACCCATGGGATGGACTCGTCATACAACATGATCACTGGATTATAGATAAATCTAAGAATATAACACGGGTAACATTGCATGGTCCTAAAGCAGATAGTGTTCAAATAAACTCAAGTAATCCAAGTCCACTAACACGTCCATCTTTGCCACAGACGTTTGAGTTGGTTGGTAAGGATAGTAATGGTAATGTTGTCGTGAAATATGGTTTTGTGCTGAGGAAGTGGTTCGTCAATCGAGGGTATAAATATGATCACTCTCCTAATCTCATCACATGGTGTAATAGTTTGGGTTATCGTTTGTCACAAGCAAGGGATTTAACCAATGCGACTTGTTCTGGATGGAATTCAGGAAGCGATTGTCAAGGCGCAGTAGGCGCCACGCCGTCGTCTGGTAATAATGTCTACCAGCGTCGCATAGGGGCAGGATTTTTCACGGAGTGGGGTCGCATGGACAACTACGCTGATGCGGGCTTTGTAGGCGACTTCTACCGAACAAGCGATGTTAAGACCGATGGCTTGTACTTAAATGTCCATGCGCAAGACGGAACCATCAGAGACTACAGATTCCGATATTACGCTGCTTGCACCACCCCTTAGTTCTTAGCGTTTAGTTCTTAATCCTTAGGGAGCGGGGATGGTTATGGTGCCTGAGAGGACAATATAATAAGGAATAAAGCCCCAGCGTAAGTAGGGGCTTTGAGCAGGCAAACCCTGCGAGCTCAGCGGTTTAAAGCTGTGGCCCATTTTAGCTTTGGTGAATAAAATAGCTACAGTGCCCACGTCCGAGCAAAGGGAATTAAAGCGAATTCCCTTTGCAATCCCACGCTTTGGCTACCGAATGTGACTTACGGCTCCACGATGTCGGAATAAGACAGACAATATAACCAATTATATTTTGGCATTGTTTTTATTTGCTAAAAGTAAAAAATCACATAAAATCAACTCTATATTAGAGCTTTTTTAGAGTAAAAAATAACACTCCACCGTAGTCATTTTGATTAATTGATTTGTTCGGTTTTCGCATATTGCTGTTAAGTCGTTATAATAGCGGTTATTTGATTTTGGATAAAATAGGACAATCGTGCAAACGCCATTAAAAAAGCTTCAATTACATTGCAGAAACAAACACCGGAATGGCTATGATTTTGCAAAGCTCATTAAAATACTGCCTGAGCTGTCTCGATATGTAAATCAGAATTCCTATGGCAATTTATCGATCGATTTTGCCGATCCTATGGCTGTTAAACTGTTAAATAAGGCCTTGTTATTGAATGATTATCAAATGAATTATTGGGATATCCCAGACGGTTTTTTATGTCCGCCCATTCCTGGTCGAGCTGATTATATTCACTATTTGGCTGATTTATTAGCTCAAGACAACCTAAATAGCATTCCAACAGGTAAACAAATTCGGGTTTTAGATATCGGCGTTGGGGCTAATGTGATTTACCCTATTATTGGTTGTGCCGAATATGGTTGGTCATTTGTAGGGAGTGATATTAATCCAGTTGCGATCAAAGTTGCTTTGCTTATTACACAAGCCAATACGTTATTAAAAAACACTTTGCAGTGTCGATTACAAAAAGACAGTGGATCGATTTTTAAGCATATTATTAAGCCCAATGAATTTTATGCTTTAACGCTGTGCAATCCGCCTTTTCATGCTTCAGCAGAAGATGCGTTGGCAAGTACGCAAACCAAATTGAAGAAGTTAGGTAAGTTAGCAAATTCCACTCAAAAAACTGTGCTTAATTTTGGTGGACAACATGCCGAGCTTTGGTGTGAAGGTGGTGAAAGTGCTTTTATTAGTAATATGATTAATGAAAGTACTCAATATAAAACTCAATGTCTGTGGTTTACTTCATTAGTTTCAAAAAAAGAGACTTTATCTATTATTAATAAAAAATTAAAACAAGTTGCTGTTGTTGAAAGCCGTATTATTCCCATGGCGCAAGGGCAAAAAGTGAGTAGGTTTGTGGCGTGGACTTTTTTTAATCAAGTAGAAAGAAAGGCACGAATAAAAAGCACAAATAAAAAGTAATTAGGTAAAATATTATTGTTTTTATTTTATAAAAATTCTAAATTTTGCTATTTACTACTATGTGACCTTAATAATTAATAGTATAAATCTATCATTGTTGTTTTTATTCACAAATAAATGGTTGTTACTTATATCTTGTTGTTTATTATAATAAAATTAAAAACCAACAGAATCGTTGTTGACTAAAAATTGCATAGTAAATTGGTGATTATTCGATTAAGATGTGTTGATTATAAAATAATCAGCGCCATTTTTATCGCAAAGGAAAATCCCTATGAATAGCAACGAATCAGCTATACTTATTAAAAAGTTACAAGAAATTGTTGGTACTAAAAACACTTTAACCAACCCAGCACGCACATTACCTTATCGTCAAGGTATTCGCTTTGGTGAAGGTGATGCATTGGCAGTTGTTTTACCGGGAACGTTAGTTGAACAGTGGCAGGTGTTAAAGGCGTGTGTTGAAGCGGATGTGATTGTTATCACACAATCCGCAAATACTGGATTGACTGGTGGTTCAACGCCTGATGGTAATGACTATGATCGTCCTGTTGTTATTGTTAGCACTCGTCGTTTGGATGGTATCAAAGTGATAGAAAATGGTGAACAAGTTGTCTGCTTACCGGGTAGTACACTTTTTCGTCTAGAAAAGGAATTAAAAAAATATCATCGAGGTCCACATTCGGTTATAGGTTCATCTTGCATTGGCGCTTCTGTGATGGGTGGGGTATGTAATAATTCAGGTGGGGCGCTTATTCAGCGTGGTCCTGCTTATACTCAAATGGCGGTGTTTGCTCAATTAGATGCGCAAGGGCAATTGCGTTTAGTTAATCATTTAGGTATAGAATTGGGTGATGAATCAGAAACGATTTTGCAAAATCTGCAAAATCATGCTTATAGTGATAAAGACATTAAGCGTGATGCAGGCTTAGGTCATGATCATCATTATTGTGATCATGTTCGTGAAGTAGATGCCGATACGCCTGCTAGATTTAATGCTGATCCTGCTCGTCATTATGAAGCATCAGGTAGTGCTGGTAGATTAATGGTATTTGCAGTGCGTCTTGATACATTTCCGTTAGAGAAAAAATCAGCCGTATTTTATATTGGTACAAATGATATTAATGAATTAAATGGTATTCGTCGCCATATTTTAGGCCAATTTAAAACGTTGCCAGTGTCGGGCGAATATATACACCGTGTGGCGTTTGATATTGCCGCGGTTTATGGGAAACCGACCTTTTTAGCCATTAAAAAGCTAGGTACAGATATGATGCCACGCATGTTTGTGTTTAAGAACTTTGTTGATCGTGTTACCGCTAAAATTCCATTTTTTCCAAAGAATTTTTCGGATCGGTTTTCTATCTTTGCTTGCAAATTTTTGCCAAATCATTTACCAAAATCAATGCGTGATTATCGTGATCGTTATGAACATCACCTTATTTTAAAAATGGCAGATGATGGGATTGCTGAAGCCGAGGCTTTTTTAAAAGACTATTTTCAAAATAAAAATGGTAATTATTTTTTATGTAACGAAAAAGAAGCCGAAGCCGCAATGTTACACCGTTTTGCAGCTGCGGGTGCTGCAACGGCTTATCGTAATGTACATAGCAAAACAGTGGAAAACATTGTTGCATTAGATATCGCACTACGACGCAATGATACCGATTGGTTTGAGACGTTACCAGATAATATTGATCAGAACTTTATTTATAAAATGTATTATGGGCATTTTTTCTGTTATGTATTTCATCAAGATTATATAGCTAAAAAAGGGGTGGATTGTGATAAAGTTAAGGAAGAGATTTTAGCATTGCTTGATCAGCGTGGTGCGCAATATCCAGCCGAGCACAATGTGGGGCATTTGTATCATGCCAATGAGGATTTGAAAAAATTCTATCAAGAGCTTGATCCTACAAACAGTCTTAATCCGGGCATAGGTAAAACATCTAAGAAGAAAAATTGGGCTTAATTTTTTAAATTTTAGATGCTATTAATAATTAAAACCAACCGCTAGAAATCACATCTAGCGGTTTTTTTAGAATAATATCGCAATAAAACAATTAGTGATTATTTAAATCACACTAACTTTTTTAATTGATATAAAATTTCTAATGCTTGTTTTGGTGTTAAAGCATCAGGATCAATCTGTTTTAACGCTTCTTCAATTTCCGAAGGTTCAGGTTCGTTGATAAAAGAAAGTTGAGATTGAGCAACTCCACTGTTAGCCGTTTGTTTTGAAATAATCTCGAGCTCTTTCAATTTTTGTTTAGCTCGCTTTAATACTGCCTTAGGCACACCAGCAAGTCCAGCAACTGCAATACCAAAACTTTTACTCGCTGCGCCTTCAGATACTTCGTGGATAAAAGCAACGGTATTATCGTGTTCAATGGCATCAAAGTGGATATTATAAACACCTTGCATATGTTCGGGTAATTGGGTTAATTCAAAGTAATGAGTGGCAAAAAGCGTCATTGATTTGATTTCATTCGCTAAATTTTCGGCACAAGCCCAAGCTAATGAAAGTCCATCATATGTTGAAGTTCCTCGACCAATTTCATCCATTAATACTAAACTTTGTTGAGTTGCATTGTGCATAATGTTAGCCGTTTCGGTCATTTCGACCATAAAAGTAGAGCGTCCAGATGCCAAATCATCAGAAGCACCAATACGTGTAAAAATGCGATCAACAGGTCCAATTACTGCTTTTGATGCAGGGACAAAGCTACCAATATAAGACAGTAATACAATTAAAGCAGTTTGACGCATATAAGTACTTTTACCGCCCATGTTTGGACCCGTAATAATTAACATACGTCTACTTGGTAATAATGAGAGCGAGTTTGCAATAAATGGTGTTTGTAAAACTTGCTCAATCACCACATGTCGGCCATCTTTAATTTCTACTCCTGAGTCGGTTGATAGTGTTGGTTTTTGATAGTTAAGGGTTAGTGCTCGTTCCGCTAGGTTGGTAAGCACATCAAGTTCGGCAATGGCTTCAGCACTGATTTGCATAGTGGCTAGATCTGGCATTAAGAGATCAAATAGCTGTTCGTAAAGTTGCTTTTCGAGTGCTAATGCTCGTCCTTTAGAAGTTAGCACTTTATCTTCGTACTCTTTTAGTTCGGGGATGATATATCGCTCAACATTTTTCAGTGTTTGACGACGAGTATAATGAATTGGTGCCAAATGACTTTGCCCACGGCTGATTTGGATATAGTAGCCATGTACAGCATTAAATCCAACTTTTAATGTATCAATGCCAAGTGTTTCACGTTCTCGGATTTCTAACTGTTCTAAATAATTGGTTGCACCATCCGCTAAACTTCGTAGTTCGTCTAGTTCTGCATTATATCCAGTAGCAATAACCCCACCATCACGAATAATTACCGGCGGTGTTTCGACAATAGACTGATTTAATATTTCGGCTATATGGTCAAATTGATTTATTTTTTTACGCAAGCTAATTAACGCAGGTGAAGTAAGACCACTTAATAGTGTTTGTAATTGTGGTAATAAATTATAAGCATCACGTAAACGAGCAAAATCACGAGGTCTAGCCGTATGTAATGCAAGTCTTGCCAAAATACGTTCCAAATCACCAATTTGTTTTAATAATGGATTAACTTCATCAATATAATTTTGTAATTCGCCAATAGCTTGTTGTCGATTTTGTAATATAGTCAAATTACGAATTGGTGAATGCAACCAACGTTTAAGCATACGGCTACCCATTGGTGTTTGAGTTTTATCAAGTATTTCAGCTACAGTATTTTTAGTTCCACCAGATAGGTTTTCGGTGATTTCTAGATTACGACGTGTTGCGGCATCTAACACGACAAAATCATAAGCCGACTGTTTGATAATTGAACGTATATGAGGTATAGCTGTGCGTTGGGTATCTTTAACATATTGTAACAAACAGCCAGCTGCACAAAGTGCATAATTACAGTCTTCCACACCAAATCCAATTAAATCATTAGTACCAAATTGTAGATTAAGCTGTTGTTTTGCTGTTTCAAGATCAAAGTCCCATTGTGGGCGACGGCGCAATCCAGAGTTATTTTCAATTAATGGCATGGATTGAAAATCTTCTGGATATAGTAATTCGACAGGGCTTGTACGTTGTAATTCGGCTTGCATTTCCTCGAAATTGTCACATTCAAAAATATAAAATCGTCCTGAACCGATATCGAGCGTGGCATAGCCGTAATAATTTTTATATTGCCAAATTGATGCCAGTAAATTGTCTTTGCGATCTTCTAATAATAGCTCATCACTTACCGTACCAGGAGTTACAATACGGACAATTTTTCGTTCTACTGGTCCTTTACTAGTAGCTGGATCGCCAATCTGTTCACAAATAGCAACAGATTCCCCTAGTGCGATTAACTTTGCTAAATAACTTTCAACCGCATGATAAGGTACCCCCGCCATAGGAATAGGTTCACCATTTGACGAACCACGCTTTGTGAGCGAAATATCTAAAAGTTGAGAGGCACGCTTGGCATCATCATAAAACATCTCATAAAAATCACCCATACGATAAAACAATAAAATATCAGGGTTTTCAGCTTTAAGTTTTAAATACTGCTGCATCATTGGAGTGTGGTTGGTAAAATTGTCTTTATTAGTCATGGTGGTTTTTCTTTTTTTATCTTTCAACGTAATAAGTAAATTCATTAGTCTAACAAAGAACCATTAAAAAGCATAAATTCGTACTGGTTCTTATTTTTAGTTTAATTATAAATTATGATAAATGTAAGTTGTATAATGTAATCATTTATATAATAATTTTATTATAACTGATTATTGGTTTATTACAGAGGGCTATTTGGGGCTTAATGTAAAATGGATATGCTTGCATTTAAGTAAAAAATTGGACTCATTACGAGTCCATTATTCTAAATTATGTACTTTTTTATGTGGTTTTTATCTTCATGTTGCAACATAATTTTTCACATCATTTTTGTACTAATAACCAGATAGTTACAATTTAATTCTTTTTTATGATTAGTTAAGACTTTTAAATTAATAAAATGGGCAAAAGTAACCAATGGATCGTTATTATCAATTTTATTCAGTAAATTATCAAAAATATTTCGCTTTTTTCCTAATCTATTGGTCAATGATTGTAGTACAAGCAATTTTTTTTACTTGTTTGTGTAGTTATACAAATAGTTTCTCTCAGTCTCTTTTTCCTTTGTTCTTACCTTTTTTATTTGCAGCATTGATTGATATAATGTATCAAGCTGTAGCAGAAAATTTTTTAGATGAACATTTGGAAATATTTTATGATAATGAAAAGATAACATTTATATCATCTAAATTGGGAAAAAAAGAATTTTTATTTTCTCAAATAAAATTTTTTGCTATTTATCGAAACAAAGGTGCTTTTGCTTCTATTAGTTTTTCTATAGATATTCAAGAAGATGGAAGCGGACCAATAAAAAAAATACGTTATATTAATCATAAATTCTTTTATCACGATGACGAGAGAAAACAAAGTTATGACATTGTACATAGCTTTATGTATGGAATAGGCTGTGATATTTTACTATATCAATATGATTTAATTAAAGATGAACATTATTCTAATCGTCGTAAAAGAACATATCGTTTAACAAAAATTTATAAACGTAAATAATTACTATAATTATAGGATTTATTAGCGTTGTTTACAGTAGTAGTTTTTCAAGTTACTGTAAACAACTTGATGAATTCCTACACTTCATTTTTTCCCGATAAATAATCTGAAATAGATACAAATTTATCATTATGTAATACTAAGGTTATGATTAAAAAAGCTGATGTAAATCCCGCTAATGCCGTGCCAGTTACTCTTTGCGAATGTTTGGTTCTTCTTTCATATTTTTCTCTTTTTAAAGCCATAGAAATTATTAAAGCGATAATAATACAAGTTATTGCGATAAAAGGAATAAACATCTTTGTATAGAAAGCCAATATAAAATCTTGAATATTGTTATTATATAAAAACGTTGCTTTGGCGATAGCAACTAAGAATATAGCAAATGCTGCAATACAGACGTATAGCGTTATGTTTGGTGATACATTTAATCAATGCATAATGACAAAAAATACAACAGGTAATAGCACTGACGCTATCACAAATCCGACATCAGTATAGTTAGCAAAAACTGTAATTTCGCGCTTGTTACTTTTATAAATCCCATAGGCTGCAATTATAAGTAGTACAACGGTCGAAATAAACCATAATAGGTAGTTAGGTTCAGAGGTGTTTTGTTGTGTGATTGCAAAACTTGAAGTTGGCAAGATTAATATTGACAATGTAAAGATTATTGTTGCGAAGATTTTTCTCATTTTAAATATACCTTATGTCATTAAATATATTTTTATTTTTTAGTTTATAAAAGTTATTTTTAATATTTCTATTAGGGGCTGTTGATCTTTGCTGTACATAAATTACTCAACAATACATTGGCAGCCACATTAACATAAATGCCAGTGATACCATACTGGCATAATTCCTTTCTAACTTATCGTATCTAGTTGATATTGAACGATATTGCTTGATTCTAGCAAAGGCATTCTCGACTAAATGACGATAGCGATAAAGGCACCTATCCATACTGCTTTTATCTATATCCTTACCATAATTACGTTTAGCAATCACCGTTC
>NZ_LZHA01000034.1:0-1524 GCF_001690335.1 Gilliamella sp. Gris1-4
CTTCGTTTGTTTATAAGCCTGATTCAATCATGTTCGATCTTGAAGATGCCGTTTCAATTAAGGAAAAAGATTCAGCACGTTTATTAGTTGCACAAACTTTACTTCTTCCTGTTTATAAAGAGCACGGAATTGAAACAGTAGTACGAATCAACGCGCTTGATACTCCATTTGGTCTAAAAGACCTTGAAGCAGTTGTAAGAGCTGGTGTTGATGTAGTACGTTTACCTATGACTAACTGTGCTGAAGATATTCATGAGTTAGAAGCTCATGTTGAAAGAATCGAAAAAGAGTGTGGGCGTGAAGTTGGTAGCACTAAATTAATGGCTGCAATCGAATCTGCTCAAGGTGTTGTTAATGCCGTTTCTATCGCTAAATCTTCTCCACGTTTAATCGGTATTGCGCTAGCTGCATTTGACTATCTTGTTGATATGCAAACTGAACGTGGCGATGGTACAGAATTATTCTATGCTCGCTGTGCAGTATTACATGCAGCACGTGTGGCTAAAATTGATGCTTTTGACGTTGTTTACTCTAATGTTAATGATGATGAAGGTTTCTTGAAAGAAGTCAGCTTAATCAAAAAATTAGGTTACAACGGTAAATCGCTCATTAATCCTAGACAAATCGATCTGCTCCACAATGCTTATGCTCCAACAGCAGCTGAAGTTGAACATGCCCAAAAAGTGGTTGAAGCAGCAGAAGAGGGAGAAAGAAAAGGCCTTGGCGTTATTTCTCTAAATGGCAAAATGATTGATGCACCGATTATTGCTCGAGCTAGAAAAGTTATTGAGTTGGCTAAGTATTCTGGTGTACGTAAAGAAATTTGATAGGATTGAAAAATGACTACTTCTATAAACAAAAAAATTGATGATTTGCTTAAACAGCACCCTGATCTCAAGAATATTAAGCCTTTTGTTGATGCTAACGCAACAACACCATATTTAAAAGATGAGTCTAAATATACGCGTAAATTGTGTGATTCTATTGAGCAAGCAATTAAAAAATGTGAATTGCGTGATGGTATGACTATCTCTTTTCACCATGCATTTCGTGAAGGCGATAAGGTTATCAACAAAGTTGTTGAGACTATCAGCAATTTAGGCATTAAAAATTTGACGCTAGCTTCAAGTTCTTTATTAAGCTGTAACTCAGCGTTAATTCCTCATATCGAATCTGGTGTAATTACTAAAATTTATACCTCTGGTTTACGTGGTAAATTAGCCGATGCGATTTCTCACGGTTTAATGGATAACCCAGTCCATATCCATTCTCATGGTGGACGTGTAAAACTGATCCAAAGTGGTGAAATTAACATTGATATCGCATTTTTAGCTGTATCAACCGCTGATGAACAAGGTAACGCTAATGGTGTATCTGGAAAATCACAATGTGGTGCTCTAGGTTATGCTATGGTTGATGCGCAATTTGCGAAGAAAGTTGTACTATTAACTGAGGATATTGTTGGATATCCTAACCATCCAGCAAGTATTCGCCAAGATCAAGTTGAGATCGGAAGAGCACACG
>NZ_LZHA01000035.1:0-475 GCF_001690335.1 Gilliamella sp. Gris1-4
AACAAAAAAAGTGGCGGATTATTTATCATCAAGTTATAATTTTTGAGCTTATTCAAGCAGGAAATCGTTCAAAAATAAAGCAAACGGATAGAGAAATTGATAAAAAACAAGAAATTATTTGGCAAGGAAATAAAAATGCATTACCATGGTTGGCATCTGGCATCTGGCATCTGGCCTGCCAAACCTATGCCCTAAATCTTATTGATTCGCACGGTAGCCAAAGTAGGTCGCCACAGTTATTTTCATCATCGAAGTCATTTCGCGTAGCGAAATCGACGCCGTCATCGGGGTCTTTACTGGCGATGCCGTCGGCGGATTCTTCGACAACATCTTCGGTCACATCATCGGCCATATATTCGGCAAAATTATCGTCGATATCCAAGTGGTTATTAAAATCGCCATTGTTATCCAAACCGCCGTTACTATTTAAATCATCTTTGTTATCAAAATCGGCACTATTCTTCGCACCGTTGTT
>NZ_LZHA01000036.1:0-479 GCF_001690335.1 Gilliamella sp. Gris1-4
ATCAACCGCAAGATGAATTTTAGTTGAATTACCACCACAGCTCTGACCTATTTGCTCGGAATACTCCGTTGCAGCGCCTGTACTATGTTGATGAGCCCTGATAATCGAGCCATCTAGGAACACCCATTCAAAATCCGCTAGTTGTGATAAATATTTGAAAATATCAACTAATATTCCTTTTTTAGACCACAAATTAAATCGCCTATAGACAGTGCTCCATTCACCAAACTCTTCTGGCAAATCTCGCCAAGGAATACCGGTTCTCATTCGGAAAAGGATCCCTTCAAACGTCATCCGATGCTCGGATTTATTATAAACTCGGCCGGTATTTTTCATTATTTGTAGTAGCTTTTCCCACCGTTTATTTGTTAGCATTGTTCTTGGCATGATGAATCGAGTTATGGTTGTTTTTGGCTGAATTATTATAACTCACATCATGCCGTCTAAAAAATAATCATGAAAGATCAACACGCCCTAAT
>NZ_LZHA01000037.1:0-104766 GCF_001690335.1 Gilliamella sp. Gris1-4
TGTTTATCTTTATATAACAAGATTTATCAAATCTTGAGTTCTACCTTAACGCCGTATAGGCGGTTTAGAAAACTTTATGCCAAAAGTAGCGCAACAATTCCCTCCTTAACGCCGTATAGGCGGTTTAGAAAACGACAACGTGGACATGGTACAGGATGCGGTACCTTAACGCCGTATAGGCGGTTTAGAAATACTAAGTGATCAAATAACTAAACATACGAAACCTTAACGCCGTATAGGCGGTTTAGAAATGTAACGCAATCAACTAGCTTAGAAGAAATGCCCTTAACGCCGTATAGGCGGTTTAGAAAAATATAACTTGTAGTTTTAGAGGAGTACGCGACCTTAACGCCGTATAGGCGGCAATAAAAATAGAATTAATCATATAATTACAAAAAAAACAATCGGCTGTACTGTCTGACTTACTCTGGCGTCGGGGAGCCGAAGGCCACATTCTGCAGCCAAAGCGTGGGTTGTTAGGGAATTCGCTTAAATTCCCTAACTCGGACGTGGGCACTGAGGCTATTTTATTCACCAAAGCTAAAACGTCCGAAACCACCACACCCAACCCACTCTATCCACCAACAAAAAAAAACTATTTTGACAAAAAAACGCTCTGGTAGACTATTGATTTTATTAATGTTTTTAGCTATTTTTAACAAAAACAGCCTTATAAAAACACAATAACTTATCCCTCGATATAAATATTTTTTATAACCTCAAAAAAAAGATTGAAATCGTTTGGTTGTTAAGTAACCATATGAGTGTAATGCCCATTTTTGCTAACGATAAAGCAAAATCTGACAAACTAAATAATTGATGATAAGGATCTAACATGTTTAGTAAAGATATGACTATTGCCGATTATGATGCGGAATTGTGGAATGCTATTAAAGGTGAAGAACAGCGCCAAGAAGATCACCTTGAACTGATCGCATCAGAAAACTACACCAGTCCACGAGTAATGCAAGCGCAAGGTTCGCAATTAACCAATAAATATGCCGAAGGTTATCCCGGAAAACGTTATTATGGTGGTTGTGAGTATGTTGATGTTGTTGAAAAATTAGCAATTGATCGTGCTAAGGCTTTATTTGGTGCTGATTATGCTAATGTGCAACCGCATTCAGGTTCACAAGCTAATTTTGCCGTTTATATGGCGCTTTTAAATACAGGCGATACGGTTTTAGGTATGAACCTGTCTGAAGGTGGGCATTTGACACACGGTTCGCCAGTTAGCTTTTCGGGTAAACTTTATCATGTTGTGGATTATGGTGTTGATGATTCAGGGCGTATTGATTATGACAAGTTAGCTAAAACAGCCCAAGAATCTAAACCTAAAATGATTATTGGTGGTTTTTCGGCTTATTCTGGGGTGGTGGATTGGCAACGTATGCGCGAAATCGCCGATAGTGTGGGCGCTTATTTGTTTGTGGATATGGCGCATGTGGCAGGGCTAGTTGCGGCAGGTGTTTATCCAAATCCAGTTCCGTATGCACACGTTGTTACTACTACAACTCATAAAACTTTAGGTGGTCCTCGTGGCGGTTTGATTTTGGCTAAAGGTGGTAGTGAAGAATTATATAAAAAGTTAAATTCGGCTGTCTTTCCTGGAGCGCAAGGTGGTCCTTTAATGCATGTAATTGCCGCTAAAGCAGTTGCGTTAAAAGAGGCGATGGAGCCTGAGTATAAAATCTATCAACAACAAGTGGTGAAAAACGCTAAAGCTATGGTCGAGGTGATTTTGCAACGTGGCTATAAGGTAGTTTCTGGCGAAACACAAAACCATCTGTTTTTAATTGATTTAGTCGATAAAAATATCACAGGTAAAGAAGCTGATGCGGCTTTAGGTAGTGCTAATATTACCGTTAATAAAAATAGTGTACCAAAAGATCCACAAAGCCCATTTGTAACATCTGGTGTGCGCATTGGTACGCCGGCTATTACTCGCCGAGGCTTTAAAGAAGCCGAATCGCGAGATTTAGCTAATTGGATTTGTGATGTTTTAGATAATATAGATGATGAGCAAACCATCCAAGCTGTGAAAGAAAAGGTGCTTGCAATTTGCCGTCGTTTGCCAGTTTATCAGCATTAATGGTTGTTTCATTTCGCCGACGGTTGGCGGCGAAATGGTTTTTTGCTTTTATTTACCAATATTGGCATTTGTGTCAGTTTTGTTTTGTGCTTGTTTGTGCTGTTCGATATAGCGGTCAAGGTAACCTTCATGCCATAACCAGCCTCCTGTAATTCCAACACCAAGTAAAATTGCCAACCAAAAAATAATAATTAGTTTGTTGTGACGTTGTTTCATTGGATCGCGCAAATTACGTTTTGCATTGGTAGGGAGTTGGGCTTTGCTAGTGAGCAAGCTTCCTAGCATTAAGTTGATTTTGACTTGCCCATTAATTGCCCAACCCGATGCTTCTAGTAATGGTCCAAGTGTTCTTCGACGTAATTTTAACCATGCTAAAATAACAGAAGGGCCTGAAATAATTAGAAATAATCCAATAAAAACTAAAGGTACTTGCCACCAAGCTAGCGCAAAAATGGCTTGGAATATTGTGGCTAATGCTGTGCCGATTGCGCCAATGGCTAAACCAATTGCAGCAAAAATCCCTACACTTTTACCAATATCAAATTTATTAGCTGGATTTTGTAGTGCCTGTTCACTTGATTTTTCAATGTTGGTATCTTTACTGCTTGCCCATTTGTTTATTTGTTCGGTAATCACACGCCCCATACGTTGATAAGGAGCCCAAATTGCTTGTTGGATGCTGATTGGCTTAGTGATTATTTTAACAACATTGGCATCCCAATCGTTACCTTTATTGTCAATAAACACACCATTGCGGCCTTCAATTAATAAATCACCTTGTCCTGCTGTCATTGCTGCTGCAATTAGCTGTTTTTGTCCATGTCTAGTGCATTCACAATAAAGTAAACAGAGTTCAGAATAATTTGCCATGGTTGCGTGTTTGGCAATATTATCGACCGCAACGCAGAGTGTTGCACAGCGACCATCAATGTAGAGTTCACCAAGTTGAAATGCTGCTCGTTTTTCAGGCTGGAAGAAGTCTGCAAAAGAGGCAAAGTTAACTAGCAGACGGTAAAGATGTTTATGAAATAGGACTAATTTTTCTAACACGAGAATATCTGATGCGGATATCGGTGTTTGATTATCTTGTTCAACCATTTTCTCAAATTCGGTCAGTAAATCATTGCTAGCTAGGTTGGTAATGATGCTAATAGGAATATCATCTATACTGGCCGAAGGTTTAATTTCAACGGTTAATTGTGCCATTTCGGGCTTAGTGCTAATAAGTGAGGTATATGCTTGCAAGCTTTGTTGTATATTTTGCCATTCTTTTTGTGTTAGTTGGTCTGGGTTGGATAATGATGATTCTACTAATGTCTTAAATCGGCTGATTTTAGCTTTCCAAAGTGGATTTAGCCCATTGACTAGATCTAGAGTATCAGTTGTGTCGATTTTGGATAGCGGTAATTCGGCTAATTCTTCTTCAGATAGTAATCCGTTTTGTGTTGGTACAATATATTTTTCGTCGACATTAAGTGCCGTTTGCGCTTGAGGAGCGTATTGTGCTAATTCAGCACGTAGAAAATAATCATCAATTTTGGGTTTTAATAGCTGAATTAGTTTCCAAATTTCTGCGGTATTTTCACTAAATGGGGTTTGCGTATTACTTATTTTTGTTTGCCATTGTAACCACGTTTGTAGATTTTCAACAAAGGTGGTTGCTATGTTTAAATCAATGCCATCTTGCCCACTCATATCTTTTTGTGCACCAGTAGTTTTGATTGCTGTTGTAATAAACATTTGCATGTTTGGTGACAATTCGCTTGATGGAGGAAAGATCAAATCACCATTATAAAGTTTGTTAGCATTGATTTTTATTGATTGTTGTATATCATCTTGTGTTAAATAATCCACATTTTTTTTATTTAAGCTAGCTAAAATGCTTTGTGCGGTGACCGATAATTTTTTTCCTTGCGGGGTCGATGAGTTAATTTGTGATAATGGTAGTGTTTCACTTGTACTTAAGATACTATCAAATGAATTGATTTTATCGCAAGTCCAGCTAATGGCATCTAAAATATCAGGTATGCGAATACGTCCGTCATTATCTGAATCGAGTAGAGATAAGGTTCGTTCATCAAAATCCAACCCTGTTGTTGGGCAACTTAGAGCGACCCATAATTTAGGATCTAAATCAGGTAAATTAATAATATCACTGGCACTTTTGAATACAACTTGATCAAGCCCACCAACACGTTGAAATGTCCACATATGGCTCATAATAATCTCCACACAGAAATTTAATAATATTTTTACTAATTAATATATCAGTATTTATCTTTTTTGATAGAACTGAACAGTGATTTCTAATATTTGTAAGATCTATTGGTTTATCTTTTGTATTTGCTTTAGTTGCCTTTGGTCACTTTATGATAGAATAATGCTTTATTACTTAATATCTAAATAAAAACCACCAATAACTATGTCATTAATTAATCTTACCAATGCTTATCTTTCATTTAGTGATGCGCCCTTGCTTGATCATATCGATATGTCTATTGAGCCAAATGAGCGTGTTTGTCTTGTTGGTCGTAACGGTGCTGGAAAATCGACTTTACTTAAAGTTTTAAATAAAGAAGTGCCATTAGACGAAGGGCAAATTATTTATGAAAATAATGTGATTGTTTCACGATTGCAACAAGATCCTCCTCGTGATGTGCAAGGTAGTGTGTTTGATTTTGTGGCAGAAGGATTACACGAACAAGCACAGTTATTACGAGATTACTATGATTTAGCTCATCGTGTTGAGCACGATCCTTGCGAAAGTAATTTAGATAAATTAGCTAAAATGCAAGAACAGTTAGATCATCAAAATGGTTGGCAATTAGATAGCCGTATTCGTAATGTTATTTCTTCATTATCGCTTGATGGTGATGCGTTGTTGTCTTCGTTATCGGGAGGGTGGTTGCGTAAAGCCGCATTAGCCAAAGCGTTGGTTTGTCAACCAACAGTTTTATTGCTTGATGAACCAACCAATCATTTGGATATTCAAACCATTAAATGGTTGGAAGATTTTTTGAAAAGTTTTAATGGCAGTATTGTGTTTATTTCCCATGATCGTTCGTTTATTCGTCAAATGGCAACGCGTATTATTGATTTGGATCGAGGTAAAATTGCGTCTTGGAGTGGGAATTATGATAATTATTTGCTTGGTAAAGAAGAAGCATTGCGTGTTGAAGAGTTACAAAATGCTGAATTTGATAAAAAATTAGCCCAAGAAGAAGTCTGGATCCGACAAGGCATTAAAGCTCGTCGTACTCGTAATGAAGGGCGAGTGCGAGCATTAAAAGCAATGCGCCAAGAATATAGCAAGCGACGCCAAGTTATGGGTAGTGCTAAAATGCAAATCGAGGAAGCATTACGTTCAGGGAAAATTGTTTTTGAGCTTGAAAATGTGACATATCAGATTGAGGATAAGTTACTAGTTAATGATTTTTCTGTGCAAGTATTACGTGGTGATAAGATCGCTCTGATTGGTCCTAATGGTATTGGTAAAACAACTTTATTAAAACTGATGTTGGGTAATTTGATACCAACATTAGGTAGTGTGCATTGTGGCACAAAGCTTGAAGTTGCTTATTTTGACCAATATCGTCTCGAACTCGATCCTGAAAAAACGGTGATGGATAATTTAGCCGAAGGTAAGCAAGAGGTCATGGTTAATGGCCGATCACGCCATGTACTTGGTTATTTACAGGACTTTTTATTTCCGCCTAAACGTGCCAGAACACCTGTACGAGCACTGTCTGGTGGGGAGCGTAACCGTTTATTGCTGGCTAAACTATTTTTAAAACCTAGCAATTTATTAATACTTGATGAACCGACCAATGATCTTGATATTGAAACATTAGAATTGCTAGAAGAGTTAGTGAATGATTATCAAGGAACTGTTTTGTTGGTTAGTCATGATCGACAATTTGTTGATAATGTGGTCACTCAATGTTGGTTTTTTGAAGAAAAAGGCCATATTGGTGTTTATGCTGGTGGTTATGCCGATGCTTTGCAACAACAGCAGCAGGCACAACCAGTTAAAGTAACGACAGTTAATAAACTTGAGCAACCTAAAAAAGAATTAGCTGCTACTAATAATCAAAGTAGTGAGCGAACCGCTAAAAAGAAAGTTAGACTGAGTTATAATGAACAACGAGAATTGGCACAATTACCAAGCAAAATAGAACAATTAGAATTAGAGATTACTGATTTACAAGCACAAATTGGTCAAAGTGACTTTTTTAATCAAACTCATGAAATTACTAGTCCAATTTTACAATCTTTGGCAGATAAAGAGGCTGAATTAGAAGCTGTTTTTGAAAGATGGGAACAGTTAGAGTCTTTAAGTAAATCATAAGGTAAATGTTAGTATTGTTCAGCATTATTTATTTGTGTTATAAAATAAATAATGCTGTTTCCTTACCCTAAAGTTTTTATATAATATTTTTTACATAACCCTTTTTTAAATAACCGTTTTATTATTCCATAATTTTCTAGATAAAAAGTAGAATAATAATAGTGCGATGATGACAAAACACGCACCAACATAACCAATGTAATCAATTGAAAGTAAAATTAATACTTTACTGCCTATAAAAGCACCGCCTCCTATTCCAATATTGAAAATACCAGAATAGACTGAAGTGGCTATATCTGTGGCATCGGGTGCGGCATCAATTACTTTGCTTTGCATAACCATTCCAATAATTGTAATGGAAAGCCCCCAAATTAAACATTGAATGATTGCAGTATAAAGCGTGAATGAACATACATAAAGCGATAATAAGCAAGTAATCAGTAATAGCATAGGGATGATGAAAATTGCGGTTGGATTTTTTTCAGCATATTTTGCAAAAATAACGCTACCAATCATTCCAGAAAAACCTACAACTAATAATAAAAGGACGATAACATTTTGATTAAATCCACCAATATTTTTCATGAATGGCGTAATATAGGTATAGGCAGTAAAGTGACCTGCAATAATAATGGCAATTAATAAATAAATGTTTAGCAGTATTGGGCGTTTTAATACCATTGGAATATTTTTGATAGAGATAATATCCATGCTTGGTACAGCAGGCAATAAGCGGAGTAGTAATATCATCACGCAAAAAGCGATACCAGCAATACATAAAAAAGTCACGCGCCAGCCAACGAGTTGTCCTATGATGGTGCCAATTGGAATGCCTAGAATGGTTGCCATCGATACGCCAATAACAATAAAGCCCATTGCTTTAGCTTTTTTACCATTGGGCGCTAACCGAACTGCAAGCGGTGTTGTAATTGCCCAAAATACCGCATGTGCACAAGCAATACCAATTCTTGCTATCATTAAACTGTAAAAATTCCATGCGACTCCAGCTAAAATATGACTACCTATAAATAGGCAAAATAAAAGGATAAGTAGCTTCCTTCGTTCCATTTTTGACGTTAATACTGTGAGTGGCAATGATAATAGCGAGACAGCCCATGCATAAATGGTGAGTAATAATCCAGCATGAGCTACATCCATTGAAAAGCTTTCAGCAATATTGGGTAATAGTCCGACAGGTACAAATTCCGTTGTATTAAAAATAAATGCCGCAAATGCAAGGCAAAGAATTGATGACCAAACCCGAGATCGGTTAATACTATTATTCATGATTAAGATTTTGGAGGGAATATTAGATTACTTTTGATTATAACTGA
The DNA here is from genome assembly GCF_001690335.1 of Gilliamella sp. Gris1-4. Classification (NCBI taxonomy): domain Bacteria; kingdom Pseudomonadati; phylum Pseudomonadota; class Gammaproteobacteria; order Orbales; family Orbaceae; genus Gilliamella; species Gilliamella sp. Gris1-4. The sequence continues at coordinate 7,775 of NZ_LZHA01000037.1, forward strand.
ATATGTTTGTCTATTAAATAGTTGCTAAGAATAAATCTTAAACTTAATCGCCACCAATATTAGTATTTGAGGGCGATGTTTCATTATAGCGATTTATTCTAGTGCTTTAGCTGCAGCTAGGGCTTTGTCATAATCAGGTTCAGAAGAGGTTTCTTTAACATATTCCACATAAACAATTTTGTCGTTTTTATCAATGACAAATACAGCTCGAGAAAGTAATCGCAACTCTTCAATAACAACTCCATATTTTAAACCAAAGTTGAGTTCTTTATGATCTGAGGTGACTTTAACGGCATCAATACCTTCAGCAGCACAGTAGCGATTTAAGGCAAAAGGTAAATCGACGCTAATTGAAAATATCACTGTGTCTTTTAATTTTGCCGCTTCGACGTTAAAGCGATGCACTTGAGCACTACATACTGAGGTGTCAATGGATGGAACCGAATTAATAATTCTGATTTTACCTTTAAAATCGGACAATTTAATGGGCTCCATTTTTAAATCTTGCACGATAAAATTGGGCGCTGTGTCGCCAACTTTAATTTGTGTGCCTAACAAAGTAATAGGTGCTCCGCGCATGGTGATTTCATTAACTCTTTTTTGCATAACAGTTTCCTTAGTGTTGTGACGAATCACGTTGTTGACAGTGTAATGTCTTCCAATGAATTGGAGCTGTTGCACTTGTTAGGGATAAATAGATTTAGAACTGTTCCAATATAGAACTAAAACAACTTCTGAACAATACTTGAATTTGTTTTAAGTGATGAATTAGCCGATTTCTATTATCGTTAATAATGTTATTGTTCAAAATGGTGAATAAATTTGAGTAGTTATCGAATTAATAGAAATGATATGTAATTAGTATTGGCTGTTTTTACAGCCAATAGTTGGATTTTTAAGTTACAATGTCTTAAAAGCAATATCAGGCAAAATCGCTTCACCTTGCCAATATAACTCACTAGCAATACTTCCTGCAATTTGATAATAAAGTTGGCTAAATTCGCTATCAGGGTGGTTAATGACAGTGGGCTTTCCTGTATCAAGATCTTGGCGTAACATTTTTTGAAGTGGAATTTGCCCTAGCAATTTGGTTTGATATTGCTCAGCTAAATGTTTTGCGCCACCTTCACCAAAGATGGCCTCATGATGTCCACAATGTTCGCAAATGTGGTAACTCATGTTTTCAATAATTCCTAGTGTTGGGATGTTTACTTTATTAAACATGGTAATACCTTTTTTTGCATCGATTAAAGCAATATCTTGAGGAGTTGTGATAATCACAGCAGCAGTAACTGGAATGTTTTGCGCTAGGGTTAATTGGATATCCCCTGTGCCTGGAGGCATATCAATGACAAGATAGTCGAGTTCTGGCCAAAGCGTATCTTGTAAAATCTGTAATAGTGCTTTACTTGCCATAGGTCCACGCCATACCATAGCACCATTAGGATCAACCAAATAACCAATGGAATTACTAGCAAGCCCATATGCCATGATTGGTGTCATATGTTTATTATCGGGTGTTAATGGTTGCTGGTTTTCTGTACCTAGCATGGTTGGGATCGAGGGACCATAAATATCTGCATCTAAAATCCCTACTTTCGCCCCTTGTTTTTGTAAAGCTAGCGCAAGATTGACAGCTGTTGATGATTTGCCCACACCGCCTTTTCCTGAGCTTATCGCGATAATGTTTTTTATATTATTAATGGCATTTTGGTTATTAGCACGTTTTAAAGTAGCAATTTTATATTCAATATGCCAGTCAACTTCATTAACGCTGTTAAGTTTAAGCAATTCTGGAGTGGTTATTTTTTTCAATTCTTCAAAAGCAGATTGCCAAGCGAAAGGCATTGTTAAATTTATAGTTAAGTGGTGATTAACTATTTCGCATTTTTTTATTGCTCCAAGTTCAAGTAAATTTTTTTGTAAAGTTGGATGAGTAAAATTTTCAAGAATTTTTTTTACTTCAGTGTTCATTGTGGTTATCTCTTTATGCCTTAGTATTTATACTCGTTTTATTTCCAATTACCTTGCATTAAAAGCGTAAAATACCTTAAATAATAAGGCGGTAAACAGTAAATTGGTTTACCCTCATAAAAAATGATTATTTTCTGTTTTGAAATATGAATTGAGTATATAAATTTTATCAAATTATGGCATAAATCTAGCGATAATCCCACGATTGATGTACTATTTCTGCCATTATGTAAAAAAGGGTAATAAATCAACATGACAACTCAACGCAAAATATTGGTGACTTGTGCACTTCCTTATGCCAATGGTGCAATTCACTTAGGTCATATGCTAGAACACATTCAAGCTGATGTATGGGTACGCTATCAACGTATGCGTGGTAATGAGATCTATTTTATTTGTGCTGACGATGCCCATGGCACGCCAATTATGCTAAAGGCTCAGCAATTGGGAATTACTCCAGAGCAGATGATTAGTGAAGTCAAAACCGAACATCTACGTGATTTTTCTGGCTTTAATATTAGTTATGATAATTACCATTCAACCCATAGCCCAGAAAATCGTGAGATATCAGAGCAAATTTATAAGCGTTTGAAAGCGAATGGTTATATTAAAACTAAAGTTATTTCACAGCTATTCGATCCTGAAAAACAGATGTTTTTACCTGATCGCTTTGTAAAAGGCACTTGCCCACGTTGTAAAGCGCCTGATCAGTATGGTGATAACTGTGAAGTGTGTAGTGCTACTTATAATCCTATTGATTTAATTGACCCTAAGTCTGTGGTTTCGGGCGCTACGCCGATTTTAAAAGAGTCTGAACATTTCTTTTTTGATCTACCTGCTTTTTCAAATATGTTACAAGAGTGGATTCGCTCAGGAACATTACAAGATCAAGTTGCTAATAAAATGCAAGAATGGTTCGAATCAGGCTTACAACCGTGGGATATTAGCCGTGATGCACCTTATTTTGGATTTGAGATCCCCGATGCGCCTGGTAAGTATTTTTACGTTTGGTTAGATGCACCAATCGGTTATATGGGATCTTTCTTAAATTACTGTAATAAACAAAATAAACCAATTTTTGATGAGTTTTGGGACAAAAATTCAAATACAGAACTTTACCATTTTATTGGTAAAGATATCGTGTACTTCCATAGTTTATTTTGGCCAGCTATGCTTGAAGGTAGTGAATATCGTAAACCATCGAATATTTTTGTTCATGGGTATGTCACGGTTGACGGCGCAAAAATGTCTAAATCACGCGGTACTTTTATTCAAGCAAGTACCTATTTAAAACATTTAGATCCTGACTGTTTGCGTTATTATTATGCCGCTAAACTATCATCACATATCGATGATATTGACTTAAATTTAGAAGACTTTGTTCAACGTGTAAACAGTGATTTAGTCAACAAGGTCGTTAATATTGCTTCGCGTTCTGCTGGTTTTATTTATAAACGCTTTGACGGCAAATTATCAGATAAAGTGGCAGAGCCTGAACTGTATTCCTTGTTTGTTGAAAAAGCAGAAGTGATTGCTGACTACTTTGAACAACGCGAATCAGGCAAAGCAATTCGTGAAATTATGGCACTTGCTGACGAAGCTAACCGTTATATTGACGAAAAGGCTCCTTGGGTGGTTGCTAAACAAGAAGGGCAAGATCAAACATTGCAAGATATTTGCTCAATGGGTATTCACTTATTCCGCATCTTAATGACCTATTTAAAACCCATTGTGCCTTCATTGGCTGAACGTACAGAAGCATTTTTAAATAGCAAATTAGAATGGAATGAAATTGATAATGCTTTAACAAGTCATAAAATTAATCAGTTTAAAGCTTTATTTAATCGTATTGATATGGATAAAATTACAAACATGATTGAAGAAACAAAACAACAAGCTGCATTAGCCCAACCGGCAAAACCTAAAGTTGCAGAGCCTATCGCCGAGACGATTAATTTTGACGACTTTGCTAAAGTCGATATGCGCGTTGCTTTAATTAAACATGCTTGCTTTGTTGAAGGATCCGATAAATTACTTCAATTAACGCTTGATATTGGTGACGAAACCCGTAATGTGTTTTCAGGTATCAAGCAGTTTTATCCTGACCCAGAGGTGTTAATTGGGCGTTTAACTATTATGATTGCTAACTTAGCTCCTCGTAAAATGCGCTTTGGTGTTTCAGAAGGTATGGTGCTTTGTGCGAGTGGTAAAGGTGATGATGAAGGTGTGTACCTACTATCACCAGATAGTGGCGCTAAACCAGGAATGCGAATTTCGTAATTGATACCTTTATTATAGAAGTCACATCTTAACAAGTTAATATGCTTGTTAAGATGTTTCCGATAACTATGTGTTTCAGTATAAAAATTGCTAATTTGATAAATAATTGTAGTGTGAGTTTTTCTTTCTACTCTAAAAAATCTCATTACAGTTTGATAGAGCGCAATGAGTGTCCAAAAATAGAAACCAGTATTTAAATCAAGACATTTTATTTTTATACCTACTCAGGTTGAAGACGATACAACAACTATTTGTTATTCTTTTTTTTTACGTTAAAACTAAGTTAAGTCCATTATTAAGCAATAAATTTTGATTTATCAGGTAAATTAATAGAAATCCTAGCTAACACAACTGGAGGATTTGTGTTCTAGCCATTAATTAGTTTTATAATCTATTTTCAATATGGGTATTTTATTATTTTGCTTATCAATTGATGGCTTTATTAAGTTTATTATTGATTGGTTTTTATTAATATTTTAGTAAGTATTTTTAGGATAAACATGATAAAACTGATATCTAATATTACATTAAAACCGCTACCTAAAGGTAAAAGAGGTAAAATTAGTTCGCTTGTTGAAGTTGATGGTGTTTGCTATGCTGAAAAATTAGAAGGCCGCTTTTTAGAAATGGCTTTTAGCTATGATGACTGTTATGTTTTAATTTTTGTGACACAAGATGGAGGTCCTTGGGAAGAAGTTTTATTCATCTATCTACTTGATTCAAAAAAACACAATATCGTTGATCGTGCCAGAATTGGCGGTAGCGCATATGATTGGCTTAGTGCTTGTGGTCTTTGTAATATTAAAATTTTATCTGACCATACGGTAAGTTTTGAATTTATGTCGTTTGAGGGGACTGATGGTTGGTTACTTAAACTTTTTAAAAAGCCTATAAAAACCTTTCCGTTTACACTTAGGAACCTATTTCATATCTGGCGGCCAATTTCATTTAAACGCCATTTTTTGATCGAAGTAAATAAAATTTCACTTTAAATCAATATGCTATATTTTTCTTTTTATCCTGAAATTGGCAATCAAAATAACGATTGCCAAAGCTCAATTTTGTTAAAATTCATATTTTGCTGTTTGATTTAACATTATTTGTAAATTCATTATTTTCTTACTTTTGATTTTCTGACGGATTTCCTGAATAAGGAAATATGCTGTCTTTTAGTGAAAAAGAGGAATCTTTAGTATTAATCTCACCAATAATTTTGTTGCTATCGTATAAAGCTAGTAAAAATTCGGCCATTTGCTTTGCATTATGGTACTTTGTAAAAGTTGCATCGTAGTTGTATTCACTAACATTGTTGGCTTTTTCACCAAATTCTGTTTTTGTTGCAGCGGGAGCCAATACCTTTGCGGTTAATTGTGCGTTAGCTTGCTTTAATTCCTGTGCTAGCCCTTCGGTAAAAGCATTGACATAGAATTTTGTTGCGCAATAAGTTATCGCATTAGGAACGAGAGTATACCCGCCTCGGGAGGAGATGTTTATTAGTTGTGTTTCGGGTTCATTTTGATATTTACATACATAAAGTGTTGAAAAAATCGTTAGGGTTTCAATATTTAAATGAAGCATTGATTCTATTTTTACTAAATCTTGATCGCTAACACTGCCGTAATGACCAAAACCGGCATTATTAATCCATGTTTCAATAAAATAACTGTCTAAATCATTAAAAAGGGAATAAGCGTTGGTTGTGATAAATCACAAAGTTTTATAATTACGTCTAATGCTGGGGCAATTTTTGCAATTTCTTGTTGTAAAAGTTCCAAATTTTCTTGTCTTCTTCCAATAACAATAAGGTTTTTATTTCGTTTTGCAAAAACATCAATGCTTGATTTACCAATATGTGAATCAGAATAAAAAAGATCATGTTTGGACGTTTATGATTAATGGTGAAATAGTTAATATTCCTATATCAGGGACATTTAAAAGTAATCAGACTTCAGCGTTAGCGATAGCCGTGATTGAAGGGTTAGGTATCACGATGCTACCAGAATCTATGTTACAAGAATCAATCAAGCAAAAAAATTATTTCCTATATTACAAGAGTTTTTACCACCTGCCAAGCCGCTTAATATGCTTTATACTGCTGATCGTCAGCAACCACCAAAACTAAAAGCATTTATTGAATTTGTGTTGAATGCAATATCGTAATAGGTGTGTTTTTTATACATAATAAAAAAGGCGATTTGCTCGCCTTTTTTAACAGTTTTCATAAAAGAACCAATAGTTATTTTATCGTCACTAAAGTGCTCACTTCTTTACCTAACATATTGTTTAGATAAACTAAATCATTAGCAGTTAAAGTTCCTACTGCATATTTTAATTGTAGTAAACTTGTTAAATAGTTATATTTTGCATCTGATAAATTTCGTTTAGAACTGTATAGTTGAGTTGTTGCATTTAATACGTCAACAATTGTTCTTGTTCCTACTTGATAACCAGAATTGGTTGCTTCTAATGAACTTTGTGCAGAAACTACTGCTTGTTGATAAGCTTTGATGGCACTTATTGATGATGAAATGTTGTTGTATGATGAGCGGACTTGATTAATTACACCTCGATTGGTGCTTTCTAATTTTTCGCTAAAACTGACGTAATTTTGTTGTGCTTGCTCAACTTTAGACATCGTTGCACCACCTGAAAAGATAGGTAGGTTTACACTGACTCCGACATAGTTATTCCCTGAATAAGATTTACCATGTGCACCAGAACCTACGCTATTACCGTATCTATCAGTTTTATTTAAATTAGTTGATGCTTCTAAACTTGCTGTAGGTAAATGTCCTGCTTGTGAGAGTTTGATCTGTTCTCGCGCGATGTCTTGATTTAATCTCATGGTTAATAAATTAAGATTAGATTTTTCAGATTGTTTTAACAGTGCGCTGATTTGTGCTGGTGATTCTGTTTTAAATGTATTGGTATTGACACTTGCTAAACTTGAATAAAAACGGCCACTTAATTGGCGCAATGCTTCAATGGCATTATTTAGATCATTTAATGCATCAACTTGTTGTGCAACAGTTAAGTCATAGTTAGCTTGAGCGTTTTGTACATCAGTGATTGCAACTAAACCAACTTGATGTTGTTGACGCGTTTGTTCTAACTGATGGCCAATCGCTTTTTTCTGTGCATCAATAAAGCTTAATGCATCGAGTGCTTTTAAGACATTAAAATAAGCGACAGATGTATTCAAGATTAATGTTTGACCTTGGTATTGATAGGCAATATCGGCAATACTTGCTTGTTTTTTAGTAATATCTAAGGCTTTCCAATTTGAGAAATTAAAAATGCTTTGAGATATTGCGACTTGGTATAAGTTGCCACTTTTAGATTTTACACCACTTGTATCACGTCGACCATGAGTAACACCATATGAAGCACTTAAACCAACTTGTGGTAATAAACTTGCTCGAGAACCTGAAATTGCTGCGTATGCTTTATTTTTTTCAGCTAATGAACTACGTAGATCTGGGTTAGTTTCTTTTGCTTGTTCATAAACTTGTATCAAATTTTCAGCAAAGACAGATTGGCTTAACGCTAAGCCAATTAAAAAGGTTAAGGTTTTTTTCATCAATCTTCTCTTTAAAAATCATTAAAATATAGTAGTATTTTTAATGGCGTAATTTTAACAGATAATTAGTATATAGTAAGCATAGTTTGTGCGTCATTCGCACTTTTTATTCAAATTCAGTTTAAATTCGGGATCTTTTATGAAAATTAACAACAATCTGGTAAATTTTGACAAAAATGATGTGTTTAATCTTACGAAAAGAATTTTGTATAAAGGTTTTTTTTCTTTGTTTGAATATCGTTTTCAATATCGAAAATTTGATGGTTCAATGAGTGAGATTGTTACTCGTGAAATTTTAGAACGTGGGCATGCGGTTGTGCTTTTAGCATATGACGCAAAACGTGATGAAGTTGTGCTAATTGAGCAAATCCGGATTGCTGCTATTGAAACCCAAGATAGCCCTTGGATACTAGAACTTATTGCTGGTATGATGGATCATGAAAATGAATCATTTGAAGAAGTAGCAAAACGTGAAGCAATGGAGGAGGCGGGAGTTGTTATTGGTCGATGTAAACCCATCATCAGTTATTTAGCATCTCCTGGAGGTTTAACTGAACAATTGCACATTTTGGTGGGTGAAGTTGACTCATCAACCGCTGAAGGCATTCATGGTCTTGACGAAGAAAGTGAAGATATTAAAGTTCATGTAGTAAGTCGATCTCAAGCTTATCAATGGGTTAAAGATGGAGTTATTAACAATGCTGCATCAATTATTGCCCTTCAGTGGTTAGAACTTAATCATGAGCTATTAAGAAAAGAGTGGAAATAACTTTTTAGGCATCATTTTTAATTATTTCTTTCATAAATGTGAGAACTATTTTACACTTTAATAGAATGCTAGGATTTATAATAAATTGTTTTTTCAGTCACAATGTCTATTGTGTTGTTGACATTATTAACCATGATTATAGATTAATAGACAATTGGGGTGAATTTTGGAGTCATTTCTGAAACTTCCAATCCGTAATACAAATTGCGGTAAAATATTACATATAACTGACACTCATCTTTTTGCTGATGACAATGGCTCATTGCTTGGCGTTAATTCTAATGCAAGCTTTCTAGCAGTTATAAATGAAATTGAACGTAGTAATAAGAAGTTTGATTTAATTGTAGCAACGGGTGATTTTGTACAAGATGGCTCTAAAAAAGCTTATGCGCGTTTTGCAGAACAAATAATTAAGTTTGACACCCCTTGTGTGTGGTTGGCTGGCAATCATGATAATTATGCGTATATGCAAGATGTGTTTGCAAATTATCATTTTGCTGACAATAAAGCAGTTTTGTTAGGAGATAAGTGGCTGATTATTTTATTGAATAGCCAAGTTTCTGGTCAGGCTTATGGTTTTTTACCTGAATCTGAACTCAAGTTTTTACATAATGTTTTAACTGAACATCCATATAGAGACGCATTAGTTTTTTTACACCATCATCCAGTTAATTCTGGTTGTCACTGGCTAGATCATCATATTTTGAAGAATAGTGACCAATTAGAGGAAATTATTCAAAAACATTCCAATGTAAAAGGGATTGGGTGGGGACACATTCATCAAAAACAAGATTATGTCTGGCATAATTGTAAGGCGTTTTCAACTCCTTCAACTTGTTTTCAATTTAAACCTAAATGTTATGATTTTCAATTATCAAGTGACGATGCACCGGGTTGGCGAGAAATCACACTTAATATTGATGGTTCTATTGATAGTGATGTTTATCGATTAAAGGATAATCAGTTTTTGCCAGATGTTTCTCAAAATGGTTATTAGTAGTTAGTAATCATAATAAGTTTAAAATAGGTTAATAATTACAACAAAGGTGCGAAAAAGTAAAAAAGCCGCTCGACTATGCGTTGCCAAATAGGGCGTTGATTCCACTCTTTGGTGTTTATTTCATCTGAATTAGATAAATATTTTTGTAAAAGATTTGATAAAGATTTAGCGAACTCTGCATCATCAATCACAGTTGTAATTTCAAAATTAAGCCATAAACTGCGCATATCTAAATTGACAGTTCCGACAAGACTTAATTGATTGTCAATTAAAACACTTTTGGTATGTAGCAAATTATCATTGAATTGATAGAGTTTTACTCCGCCGTTTAATAATTCAGAAAAGAATGCTCGACTTGCCCATTTTACCATTAATGAGTCATTATTTTTAGGAATGATGATGATGACTTCAACACCTCGCTGTGCAGCTGTGCATACAGCATGTAAAATATCATCACTTGGTACTAAATAAGGTGTAGTGAAAATAATTTGTTCTTGTGCCGAATAAATTGCTGTTAATAATACTTGGTGGATCATGTTTTCCATATAACCCGGACCCGATGCAATTAATTGCATAATGTGTTTATTATCTTCAGGTGGTTCAGCGAAATCAGTAATTTTTGGTAGTGCTAAATATTTTCCGGTCTCTAGCTCCCAATCACTGGCATAGAGAGCACCCATAAGGGTTGTAACAGGACCATTCATTCTGACCATGATATCAACCCATTTGCCAACATGTTTATTTTGTTTGAAGAAATTCGGATCGACAATATTCATACTACCAGTATAAGATATATAGTTATCGATAATAGCGACTTTGCGGTGTTGACGTAAGTCTAATCGCCTAAACATAAATCGAAGTAAATTTACTTGTAAGGCTTCGACAATGATGATGCCTGCAGCACGCATTCTTTTACTAGCATTACTTTTTATAAAATGCCTACTACCGGCAGAATCAACCATTAATCGGCAAGTTACACCTCGTTTAGTTGCTTGAATAAGTGCGTGTTCGACTTCATCAGCACGACCTCCTTCATTCCATATATAAAATACCATTTCGATATTTGATGTTGCTTTATTTATATCATCAATTAAACGATCAAAAATCATGTTTGTTTCACTCAGTAACTCAATATGATTACCATTGATTCCATCAAGACCAGTTTGATGTTTACAGAGTTGAAAAATTGGTTTGCTGACTTGGCTAACTTTATTGGTGAATATGTCAGGAAAGTCACTTAGTTGGTTAATAAACTTGGAAATAGTTGGGCGCATTTTTTGTGCGCGTTTAACACGTTGCTGACCTAAGTGAGCTTCGCCCAGTGAAAAATAAAGAATCACACCAACAAGCGGTAAAATATAAATAACCAGCATCCATGCAATAACATAAGTTGTAGGTCTTCGTTTAAAGACAATCCGTAATGTTGTTGAAACAATGATCAACCAATAAATAAGGAAGATCAAAGTACTAATTAATGCATGAAATGAGGTAAATTGCATATTTAATTAGCTATCAGTTAGGTTTAACTTGGTTATTGGATCTTTAGTACAATCATAATTCTGAAATACTTCTGGTAATGGTTTTGGGTTATTATGCTTATCGACTGAAACATATGTGAATACGGCATCTGTTATGCAAAACCGTTGTGTCGAATCAGATGTATCTATGACTTTTTTAACCCAAACTTCAATACCAATTGTGATAGAGGTTTTTCCGGTTTTGATACAATGTGCATAACAACAAACAACATCACCAACCATTGCAGGTTTGTAGAATGTAATACTACTAGCATTAACTGTTACAACTCGGTTTCTTGCTATTTCTTTAGATAAAATACCTCCGGCGAGATCCATTTGAGACATTATCCATCCACCAAAAATGTGCCCATGCGGATTAGTGTCAGCCGGCATCGCTAACGTTCTAAGTACCAATTGACCTTTAGGGGCTATATTTTGTGTCATGCTAAAATACTCCGTGTGTAGAATTTATTTGTTTTCTGTATCTTTATTCATATTTTTATAGATATAGATACCTGATATCAACGATAATAGTAAGGATGCACCAGGTAAAATAAATACTTTAAATATCCAAAAGAAATCATCTGTCATGTAATAGGTCGCGCCTAAACTAATGGTGCCACATAATATAAAAAAGAAGATCCATAATAAATTTAATTTATTCCATATGTTTGTCTCTAGTTGTATTTCTTTCCCTAACATTTTTTGAAGTAGGTTTTTTTTGAAAAAAAATTGGCTAACTAATAATGCTGAGGCGAATAAAAAATTAATAATAGTTACTTTCCATTTAATGATGTTAGGATCACGCATGTAGAGTGTGAATCCACCAAAAACCATAACCATTAGATAAGAAATTAGCTCTACTTTATCTAGTTTTCTATATAAAATAAGAATCAGAAGAAAACATGCTGTAGCAGCGATCATTAATGCTTGAACGCCAACAAAAACATCATACATGGTTAGAAAGACAAAAAAGAATACAAGAGGAATAAAATTTAAAAGTTGTTTCATTCAATTATTATCCTAGCACAAAAGATGAATAGATATTTTTAAATAAAAAGCCTATTGGAATAGGCTTATTTTTTGTGATGAAGTTCAGGGTGAGCTTTGCAATCGCCCGATTGACAATGTCCATACAGATATAAACTGTGAAAAGTTAAATTAACACCATATTGTTCTGCGATCTCTTTTTGTCTAGCATTGATAATATCATCACGGAACTCAAATACTTCGCCACAATCTAAGCAAATTAAATGATTGTGATGTTGTTGTGTTGCTAGTTCAAATACAGCTTTGCCACCTTCAAAGTTATGGCGAGTAACAATTCCAGCATCATCAAATTGATTTAAAACACGGTAAACGGTTGCAAGTCCAATTTCTTCACCCATATTAAGTAATTTTTTATAAAGGTCTTCTACTGTAATATGTTGGCACGAAGGATCTCGTAATAATTCTAAAATCTTTAATCGTGGTAACGTAACCTTTAAACCAGCGCTTTTGAGTGCTTCGTTATTATCATTATCATGATTTGTCATATTACTTCCCAATTAATTTATTGATCATAATTCATTATAGGAACTATGTACGGTAAATAAAAGAAATCATTTCAATAGACTAAATTTTCATTTCTGTTTTGACTTGATTTACCCAATTGTTAATACGTTCTTCAGTTAATTCTGGTTGACGATCTTCATCAATGGCTAAACCAATGAAATGAGTGTCATCAACTAAGCTTTTAGATGCTTCGAAACTATAACCTTCGGTTGACCATTGACCAACAATTTTTGCTCCTTTAGGTTCAATAACATCGCGGAGTGTTCCCATAGCATCACAGAAATATTCTGCATAGTCTTCTTGATCGCCACAACCAAAGATAGCTACTGTTTTACCACTAAAATCAATTTTTTCTAAATTAGGAAAAAAGTCATCCCAGTCAGCCTGAGATTCGCCATAGTACCAAGTTGGGATACCGAAAAATAGGTAATCGTATTGTTCAATGTTTTCTTTAGTGGCTTTTGCAATGTCGAAAAGATCAGCTTTGTCACTACCTAAAATGAGTTGGATTTGCTTTGCTACATTTTCTGTATTACCTGTATCACTACCAAAAAAAATACCAACTTGTTTCATATTTGTACCTTTGCTATCTATGATATTAAATTATTTTAGGAGTATATCATTGTCACTTATTATCAGCAATAATTCTAAATTACACAGAACATAAGTTATTATGTGCTATACAATTTATTTATCTTGCATTAAAATTATTGCCTATTTTTTATATTAAATTAGGCTGTGGAATTTCATTATGAACTTGCATGAGTATCAATCTAAATATCTTTTTAAACAATATAATTTGCCTGTACCTGAAGGGTATGTTTGTAACTCAATCGGTGAAATACAAGATACATTAGCTGAATTATCTTCAGGATCAAATTTAGGAGCTTGGGTTGCTAAATGTCAAGTTCATGCAGGGGGACGAGGTAAAGCTGGTGGTGTTATTTGTACTCAAAACTATAGTGAAATAATGCAATTTGCTGAAAAATGGTTAGGGCAAAATCTAGTTACTTATCAAACTACAGATAAAGGTCAACCAGTTAATAAGATTTTAATTGAAAAAGCATCTAATATTCAGAAAGAACTTTATTTAGGAGCAGTGGTCGATCGTAGTTCCAAGCGTGTAGTAATTATGGCTTCGACAGAAGGTGGTGTTGATATTGAAAGTGTTGCAGAAAAAACTCCATATTTAATTTATAAGACTTCACTTGATCCATTAACTGGCCCCTGTGCTTACCAAGGGCGTGAACTTGCGTTCAAATTGGGATTAACAGGTAAATTAATTAATCAATTTACAAAGTTATTTGTTAATTTTGCAAAATTATTTTTAGAAAATGATGTTTCATTAGCTGAAGTTAATCCATTAGTGATTACTGATTCCGATGAACTAATTTGTTTGGACGCAAAAGTTGTGTTAGATGATAATGCCATTTTTAGACATCCTAATTTAAATATTTTAAGGGACACAACTCAAGAAGATGAACGTGAGTCAATTGCCGCAAAACAAGGTATTAGCTATGTATCTTTAAATGGCAATATTGGTTGTATGGTTAATGGTGCAGGTCTTGCGATGGCAACTATGGATATTATTAAACTACATGGTGGTTCGCCTGCTAACTTTTTGGACGTTGGGGGTGGCACAACGAAAGAGCGTGTTGCTGAAGCATTTAAGTTAATATTATCTGACAAAAACGTGAAAGCGATTTTGGTTAATATTTTTGGTGGTATTGTTCGTTGCGATTTAATCGCCGATGGAATTATCAGTGCAATTAAAGAAATAGGTCTTACTGTTCCTGTTGTTGTTCGCCTTGAAGGTAACAATGCACAGCTTGCTCGAGAAATTTTAGCTAAAAGTAAATTAAATGTTACTACTGCCGAAAGTTTACTAGATGCGGCCCAAAAAATTGTTGCTGTTGCCAAATAATAGGACGCATGGAGAATAGTTATTATGTCAATTTTAGTTAATAAAGAAACAAAAGTTATCTGTCAAGGATTTACTGGTAGTCAGGGAACTTTTCATTCTGAACAAGCGCTTGCCTATGGTACTAAGTTAGTTGGTGGTGTGACGCCAGGTAAAGGTGGAACAACCCATTTAGGTTTACCTGTTTTTAATACTGTTAAAGAAGCGGTTGTTGCAACTGGTGCAACAGCTAGTGTTATTTATGTACCAGCAGCATTTGGTAAGGATTCTATTTTGGAAGCGATTGATGCAGGCATTAAGCTAATAGTCTGTATTACTGAAGGTATTCCAACTCTAGATATGCTTGTTGTTAAGGCAAAGTTACAACAAAATGATGTCGTAATGATTGGACCAAATTGCCCTGGTATTATTGTTCCTGATGAATGTAAAATTGGTATTATGCCTGGACATATTCATCGTGCAGGAAAGGTTGGCATCGTTTCGCGTTCTGGAACGTTAACTTATGAAGCGGTTAAACAAACAACAGATATTGGTTTAGGGCAATCCGTATGTATCGGTATCGGAGGTGACCCTATACCTGGTAGTGATTTTATTTCTATTTTAGCGCTGCTTGAACAAGATCCTAAAACTGAAGTTATTGTTATGATAGGTGAAATTGGTGGTAGTGCTGAAGAAGAAGCTGCTGAATATGTTAAAAAACATGTAACTAAACCTGTTATAGCTTATATTGCTGGTGTTTCAGCTCCATCAGGAAAACGCATGGGGCATGCAGGTGCAATTATTTCAGGAAAGAAAGGAACCGCAGTAGAAAAATCTAAAGCATTGCAATCTGCAGGCATTACAGTTGTAACAAGCCTTACCGATATAGGTGATGCAGTAAAAAAACAAATTAAAATATAATTTTTTTGATGTATATCAATTTTATTCTTTAATTATCGGTGTATAATACCCGACAATAACGTAAAAATTTGTGAGCATTTAAGGATTAGGGAGCGTTTATGCTAGATATAGTAGAACTTTCACGCCTCCAGTTTGCTCTTACTGCAATGTATCATTTTATTTTTGTTCCATTAACGCTAGGATTGGCGTTTATGCTAGCAATTATGGAAACGGTATATGTTGTTAGTGGTAAGCAAGTCTGGAAAGATATGACCAAATTCTGGGGTAAACTGTTTGGTATCAACTTTGCAGTAGGTGTCGCAACAGGTTTAACCATGGAATTTCAATTTGGTACTAATTGGTCATATTATTCACATTATGTGGGGGATATTTTTGGTGCACCATTAGCAATTGAAGGCTTAATGGCATTCTTTTTAGAATCAACCATGGTAGGTTTATTTTTCTTTGGTTGGGATAGATTAAGCCGTGGTAAACATTTAATGGTGACTTGGTGTGTCGCATTTGGTTCTAATCTTTCAGCTCTTTGGATTTTAGTAGCTAATGGTTGGATGCAATTCCCAATAGGTTCTGAATTTAACCCTATTAATTCACGCATGGAAATGGCTAATTTCTATGAGTTGATTACTAATACAGTTGCTCAATATAAATTTGTTCATACTGTTGCGGCAGGTTATCTAACAGGGGCTATTTTTATTTTAAGTATTAGTTCCTACTATTTGTTAAAAAAACGTGATGTTGCCTTTGCTAAACGTTCTTTCGCCGTTGCAGCCACATTTGGGTTTATTATGTCAATTGTTGTGGCAATCATGGGCGATGAAGCTGGCCATGAGATGACTACTGTCCAGCCAGCTAAACTTGCTGCAATCGAAGCAGAATGGGAAACTCAACCTGCCCCAGCATCATTCAATGTTATTGCTTTTCCATCACAAAGCAATAAAGAAAACTTGTTTGCAATAGAGATCCCATATGTTATGGGAATAATGACCACTCGTTCACTTGATACTCAAGTAACAGGATTAAAAGATATTTTAGCAAATAATGAAACAAGAATTCGCAATGGCATTTTAGCCTATAGTAATTTGGAGAAAATCCATCAGGGTAATCAAGATCCTAATGTACTGAAAGCTTTTGAAGATAATAAATCTGATTTAGGTTATGGTTATTTAGTCAAACGTTTTACTGATCGTGATAATTTGGCTATACCTCAGGCTACTGAAGAGCATATAAAAGCTGCGGTAGAAGACTCAATTCCTACAGTTTGGCCTCTATTCTGGGCTTTCAGAGTTATGGTCGGCCTTGGTGTATTAATGATTTTTGGTACTGGGTTTGCTTTATGGACCACTTATAAAAATAAAATTGGTGAAAAGCGTTGGTTACACCGCATATTAATTCTTTTTTTACCGTTCCCTTGGTTAGCATGTGAATCAGGGTGGTTTGTTGCTGAGTATGGTCGTCAACCTTGGGCTATTCAAGACATCTTACCGACTGGAGTAGCAAATTCATCATTAACAGCTGGTGAAGTGTTATTCACTATGGTTCTTATTTGTGGACTTTATACACTGTTCTTAATTGCTGAATTATTCTTAATGTTTAAGTTTTCTCGCTTAGGACCGAGTTCTTTAGGTACAGGAAACTATCATTATGAAAAAACACAACCGGTAACAGATAGGACATAGGGGAGTATACACAATGATTGATTACGAGATTGTACGCGTCATCTGGTGGGTGCTGATTAGTGTTGTTTTAATCGGTTTTGTTGTAACAGATGGTTTTGATATGGGCGTCGGTATTTTATTACCGTTTATTGGTAAAACTGATACAGAACGTCGCATTATGATTAATGCAATTGCTCCTCATTGGGATGGTAACCAAGTTTGGTTAATTACTGCTGGTGCAGGAATATTTGCTGCTTGGCCAATGGTATACGCTGCGTCGTTTTCTGGTTTTTATATTGCGATGATTTTAGTTCTTTGTGCGTTATTTTTTAGACCAATTGGTTTTGATTATCGTAGTAAACTAGAAAATTCGAAATGGCGAAATTTATGGGATGCTGGAATTTTTGCAGGTAGCTTTGTGCCGGCATTAGTTTTTGGTGTTGCTTTTGGTAACTTATTAGAAGGTGTTCCTTTCCGATTTGATAACTCTTATCGTGTATTTTATGATGGTAACTTCTTCGGTTTGCTTAATCCTTTTGCGTTATTGACTGGAGTTGTTAGCTTAATGTTATTTGTTTCTCATGGTGGTGCTTGGTTACAAATGAAAACATCAGGGGAACTTTATTTAAGAGCTAGAAAGGCTACACAGATTGCTAGTTTAGTTATGCTAATTGCATTTGTTTTAGCTGGAGTTTGGGTTGCATTTGGTATCCATGGTTATGAAGTTACTAGTGTGATTGATTATAATGCAGCATCGAATCCATTGACTAAAACAGTTTCTACTGATGCTTCGTGGTTAGCTAATTATATAAATTGTCCTGTTTTATGGATAGTTCCTGCTTTAGGTATAGTGTTACCATTGTTTACTATTCTTTTTTCTAGTTTAAACAAAAATGCATTGGTATTTATTTCATCAGTATTGACAATTGCGTGTGTTTTATTTACATACGGTATTGCAACTTTCCCATTTATTATGCCTTCAAGCATTATGCCAAATGCAAGTTTGACAATTTGGGATGCATCTTCAAGTCAATTAACACTTAATATTATGTTTATTGTGGTTCTTATATTTTTACCAATTGTTCTTCTATACACTATTTGGTCATATATAAAAATGTTTGGAAGACTGGATAAAAATCATATCGAAAATAATAAACATTCTCTTTATTAAGGAACTATTATGTATTACGTTTTATGGTTAATAGGAATTATTGCTGCATGCATGCTATCGGTTGTTACGGGCTTGCTAGTCGAACGTGACAGCGAAAAAGAATCTAATAACAAATAATTTTGATTAAAAATCAATAAAAAGGTGACAATTAGTTGCCTTTTAAATTATTAGTTGAGGAGTCAAAATAAAATGAAAATGATAATTGTTTTCATTTGTTGTTTTTTATATCATAGTGCAGCGAACTTTATATTTAGATATAATAGCACCAAATTTAATTAGTATGATTTAGGTATGAAACAGTTCAATTGGAGTGCTAGAGTTTACTATGAAGACACAGATGCTGGTGGTGTAGTTTATCACGCTAGGTATCTAGCTTTTTTTGAAAGAGCAAGGACTGAAATTTTAAGACAGTTTGGTATTTTCCAACAAACCTTATTACAAGAAGATATTGCTTTTGTTGTCAAGAAGATGGATATTAACTACCATTTCCCAGCTCGTCTAGATGATATGTTGACTATTAGTACTAGGATTGATCAAGTTCGCAAGGCGTCTATTGTTTTCAAACAGACTATTGTTAATCAAAATGAACAAGTTATCAGCACAGCAGATGTGCTGATTGCCTGTGTAGATATCGTTAAGATGAAGCCATGCGGGCTTCCTAAATTATTAGTTTTGGAGTTTATATAAATGGAAAATCTGAATATTATTGATCTGTTTTTACAAGCAGGTTTGTTGGTACAATGCGTGATGTTGTTACTACTTACTTTTTCTGTTATGTCGTGGGCTATTATATTTCAACGAAGTAAAATTCTTGGAAAAGCTAAAAGACAGGTCGAGGAATTTGATAATAGCTTTTGGTCTGCTGATGATTTAAATGTTTTATTTGATAAAGCGAAATTTCATAAAGAAGATATTAGTGGTACAGAACATATCTTTTATTCGGGTTTTAAGGAGTTCTCACGGCTGTATCAAATTAATCCAAATATGGCAGAATCAGCCTTAGATGGAGCATCCCGTTCTATGCGTTTGGCTATGAATCGTGAACTTGATATCCTTGAATTACATATTCCTTTTTTAGGTACAGTGGGTTCTATTAGTCCATATATCGGTTTGTTTGGTACTGTTTGGGGGATTATGCATGCATTTATTTCTTTAGGCGCAGTTAAACAGGCAACATTACAAATGGTTGCACCAGGGATTGCAGAGGCGTTAATTGCAACTGCAATTGGTTTATTCGCAGCTATTCCTGCAGTACTTGCTTATAACCGTTTATCACTTAGTGTGAGCCGAATAGAACAAAGTTATCTTAACTTTATTGACGAATTTTCTGCAATATTACAACGTCAAGCAGTTGCTGTTAGGAAATAATTATGAGCAGAAACAGACGTTCTCGTTATTCAACTAAATCAGAAATAAATATAGTACCATTACTCGATGTGCTTTTAGTATTAGTGCTTATTTTTATGGCAACAGCACCAATTATTAGTCAAAGTGTTGAAGTTGATCTACCGGAAGCATCGGAATCTAAAACAGTTTCGCCTTCAGAAACTAAACCAATCATTATTGAAGTGTCTGGTGTGGGGGTTTATGCATTGATCATTGATCAGGATCGTCAAGCTAATTTACCACAAGAAAAAATTATTGCAGAAGTTAAGCAACAAATGTCACTTAATGAAAAGGCTGTTTTTTTAGTTGGAGGTGCTAAAGATGTTCCATATGAAGAAATTATAAAAGCTTTGAATTTATTACAATCTGCGGGTGTTAAGTCTGTAGGATTAATGACTCAACCAATTTAAATAATATAAAAGATGTCAGCAATGTCTCATAAGTCAAATTCAAAATTAAGTATAGCGATTGTAATATCCATCATATTACATATGATTTTAATTATCATTTTGGGTTACCGAGCTATGTATAACAATGATGCTAATTATGGTAGTGTTAATGGTCACTCTATTGATGCTATTATGGTAGATCCTTCTGTAATGGCCGAACAATATCAAAGACAATTAAAAACTCAGATTAGCCAAAAACAAGCCGAAAAGCAAAGACAGCAACAAATAGAAGAGCAAGCTCAAGCGCTACAAGAACAACAACTAGCTCAACAGCAACGACTTAAAGAGTTAGAAAGAGAGCGCTTAAAAGTAGAAGAACTACAAAAAAAAGAAGCAGAGGCTGCACAGGCAGCACGGATTGCAAGACAAAAAGAAGAAGATGAGCGTAAAGCTAAAGAACAGTTAGAAGAGCAACAGAGACAAGCTGAAAAACAGCGTTTAGAGCAACAGCAAGCGGAATTAGCTAAACAAAAGACTGAACAAGAAGCTAAATTAAAAGCTGAGCGAGAGCTATTAGAAAAGCAACGTGAGGAAAATCAACGTAAACAAGAAGAGTTAATTAAACAAAAAGCTGAACAAGAAGCGAAAGCTAAAGCTGAACAGGAAATTATTGAAAAGCAGCGAATTGAAAATGAACAAAAGCAAGCTGAGTTAGCTAAGGAGAAAGAAGAACAAGCAAAAAAGCAAGCCGCTGAAAAAGCTGCTGCAGATAAGGCAGCTGCGGATAAAGCTAAAAGAGCTGCGCAAGCCAAAAAAGATAAAGAACTTGATAATTTATTAAGCGGGCTAACATCTGGCACATCTAATCCATCTGGAGGAGCTGCTAGTCGTAAAGGTGTTTCAGATGGGGAGTTAGATAAATACAAATCCTTAGTTCAAAATGCCATCAGTAATAAATTCATTAATCCTAATAAATTATATAGTGGTCGGAATTGCGTATTAGAAATTCAAATTGCACCAGATGGTCTATTACTTGATGTTAGCGCAACAGGTGGTGATGATGCATTATGTCGAGAAGCCCTTTCTGCGACTAAACTTGCTATCATTCCAAAACCTGCAAGCACATTTTATAATCAAGTAAAAACAATGACAATTGACTTTCAACCAAAATAGTTTTGTTTGTGAACGTTATATTCTTTGATAATTTTTAAAATAAATTATCATTACCTCCAAATTGAAATGTTGAAATTAAATTAATCATCCCAATATATAGTCTATTCATTCCAAATCAAGTTACTTAAGTGAAAGAAGGAGCAGAATATGACAACAATTGTCAGTGTCCGTCGTGAAGGGCAAGTAGTTATTGGGGGCGATGGACAAGTTACGTTAGGCGAACGTATTATTATGAAGGGAAATGCTCGTAAAGTTCGTCGTTTATATAATAACAAAGTTATTGCAGGTTTTGCTGGTGGTACAGCAGATGCTTTTACACTGTTTGAACTGTTTGAGCGAAAATTAGAGATGCACCAAGGTCATTTAACCAAAGCCGCTGTTGAACTTGCTAAAGATTGGCGAACAGATAGAATGCTACGTAAACTAGAAGCACTACTTGCTGTTGCTGATGAAAGTGCGTCATTGATTATTACAGGTACTGGCGATGTTATCCAACCAGAAGATGATTTAATTGCTATTGGTTCTGGGGGCCCTTATGCGCAAGCAGCGGCACGAGCACTACTAGATAATACCTCACTTTCTGCACATGATATTGTGCAAAAATCATTATCGATTGCTGGAGATATTTGTGTTTACACCAATAATTTCCAAACAATTGAAGAACTTAATTATTAATCTGATTTAAGAGAAATTTAACTATGTCTGAAATGACTCCTCGTGAAATTGTTAGCGAACTAAATCAACATATTATTGGACAAGAAAAAGCAAAACGTTCCGTTGCTATTGCGTTACGTAATCGCTGGCGTCGTATGCAATTAGATGAAACATTACGTCATGAAGTTACGCCAAAAAATATACTTATGATTGGACCAACTGGTGTTGGTAAAACCGAAATTGCAAGACGTTTAGCTAAATTAGCTCATGCACCGTTTATTAAAGTAGAAGCAACTAAGTTTACCGAAGTTGGTTATGTGGGTAAAGAAGTTGATTCAATTATTCGAGATTTAACTGACTCTGCAGTAAAAATGATTCGTCAAGAAGCGATTGAACGCAATCGTAATCGAGCGGAAGAATTAGCTGAAGAGCGTATTTTGGATGTACTTGTACCGCCAGCTAAAGATGGGTGGGGACAAGTTGAAGATAATAATTCAACAGCAAGACAAGCTTTTCGCAAAAAATTACGTGAAGGTTCACTTGATGATAAAGAGATAGAAATCGAATTAGCTGGTGTTAATATTGGTGTTGAAATTATGGCTCCTCCAGGTATGGAGGAGATGACAAATCAATTACAGTCAATGTTTCAAAATCTAGGTGGACAGAAAACAAAACCACGTAAAATGAAGATTAAAGATGCGTTCAAACAACTTATTGAAGAAGAAGCGGCTAAATTGGTTAATCCTGATGATCTTAAACATGAAGCGATTGAAGCTGTGGAACAAAATGGCATAGTTTTCATTGATGAAATAGATAAAGTTTGTAAAAGAGGTAATTCGTCGGGTCCAGATGTTTCACGTGAGGGAGTACAACGAGATCTTTTGCCATTGGTTGAAGGTTGCACTGTGTCGACTAAACATGGTTCTGTTAAAACGGATCATATCTTGTTCATTGCATCTGGTGCTTTCCAAACAGCAAATCCATCTGATTTAATTCCTGAATTACAGGGCAGATTACCAATTAGGGTTGAATTACAAGCTCTAACAAGTGAAGATTTTGAACGTATTTTAACTGAACCAAACGCTTCACTAACTGTTCAGTATAAAGCTTTGATGGCAACTGAAGGGGTTAATATCGATTTTACCTCGGATGGTATTCGCAAAATTGCAGAATCAGCATGGCAAGTGAATGAGCAAAATGAAAATATTGGTGCCCGTAGGTTGCATACTGTTTTGGAACGCCTGATGGAAGATGTTTCATTTGAAGCTAGTGATCTTGGTGGAGAAACTGTAACTATTGATGCTAAATATGTAAGCGATCATTTAGATAAGCTTGTTGCAGATGAAGATCTAAGCAAGTTTATTCTATAAAAAGTTTAGTGTATAAATATGAAAAGGTGAAGGTGATTATACTCAACTTCACCTTTTTATTGTTACTTTCTTAGTAGATCTCCTAAGATATCTGCAGCTTTTGATTTAGACTTTGAATTATCTTTAGAGTCATGAGTTTTTAATTTATCTCGGAGTTTGTCTAAACGTTCTTGTAATTTATCGGTTAGTGCATCGGTAATTAATTTACTCATATCAATTTGATAATGGAGATTAGCAAATTGACCATAAATACGTAGTGGTATTGTTAACTTTTGTAGTTTACTTATTGTTTCACTTTTACCGTTCCAGCCACCTAATATTTTTAAGTTTAAATTAACATCCAAGTCTTGTTTTAAAAAACCAATTCGCCCTGAGCCATCAACGACATCAAGAGTTTCAGAATTAGCATTTAATGTCGACAATTCCAAATTACCTTGCCTCAAGTTAGCAACAGCTAAAATTTTATGAAATTCAGTATATTTTTTTTGATTCTCAGGAGTCATGATATCCTTTGAATATTGAGTTGCTGCATTTTGAATGATTTTTTGAATATTTAAATTATTTAGCCTTGCATTAGTCACTACCATATTCAAATTTCCTTGCAAGCTGGCTAAGATTTTTGAACCAGATAAGCTGTTGCTTTCTAAATCTCCAGTAGCGTTAAATAAACCCTCTAAATCATGTGCTATATTTAATTGATTAAAAAATGTATTTAAATCAACATTGGATATTTTGGTATTAAGCTTCATTAGTGTATTTTTTTGTTTTCCATTGGCTATACCAGTTGCAGCTATATGTCCGTTAGCAAAATCAAAGTTAATATTTTTAAATATTGTAATACCTTCCTCATTGGTCATATCAATATTAATATTATTTAATGTTATTTCGTTAGCATTAATCTGTTTAATATTTAATTTAGCTTTGGCATTAAAACTATTTAGAAAGTTTAATTCATTATTGGTCTTTGTGACATTCGACACCACTGGTGAAGTTTGTTGAGGACTGGCTTCTTTATTTAAATTCTCACCTGCTTTCAAGAACGAAGTAAGATCGATTTTATCTGAATTTAACTGCAAATTTATATATGGTTTATTTGCTAAATCAGCATTTATCGTGGCAGTAAAATGATTTTCATTAATCGAAAAAGATAAATTTTGACTTTTGAGTAACATTTGTGGGTGTTGGTAATTAAATACACCGCTAATGTTACCTTTTAGCTCTTTTGTTGAATTATCGACACCTTTATAAATGAAATCTAATTTTTTTAAATCGATTAATGCCTGTTCTGGAAATTGATTTAAATCAACATATGCATGTACCAAATAAGATAGGTCTTGTTGATTTTTGTCTATATTACCTTTTAAATCTACGGAAATATTTTTCTCGCTATTTTGTTCTACTACTAGATTAATATTTCTAAAGTTAATTAAATCATCATTATGTTGTAATACCACAGTACTATCAATAACTTCAAATTTATTTAAGCTAAATTTCCAATTAGATGAAGTTTTTTGATCTTTAGAATCAATTGGTTTATTTGTATTCGTATTAGATGATGTTTTTGCTCCATTTTTTGCAATATTACCTTTACTTTCATTAGTAATACTGATGATTGCTGATTTTATAAAAACATTTTTGACTGATAATTTTTTTGAGAAAAGAGGTAGTAACTCAACATCTAATCTCATATTATCTGCAGTTAAAAGGGGTTTTGAAGCACCTGCATCGGTTAGCTTAATTGAATCAGTTAAAATACTCACTTGTGGCCATATATGCCAACGTAAATTTCCATCAATAGTTAATTCATATCCTGTTTTATCTTTAACTGTATCAGAAATAAACCCACGAAAGTTGTTGGGATCAACAAAAACAATCAGTGAAACAATACTAATTGTTATGACTAAAATTAAGGCAAATAGAATAACCAATATTTTTTTGATCATATTAATGTTCCTTTGTTATGGTTATCAATTATTCAGTCTTTATCAATACGACTAGCAACAGCACCATATTGGTCTTTATATTTTGCATCTAGCCTTCGATTGTATGGTCTTGCTGCAGGACCTGTCAGCGTTTCAAAACTAAGCGCGCCGATTGTCATTCCAGGTCTAAGTGCTAATGGGATTTTCCCTGAATTATAAAATTCTAATACAATTTGTCCTTGCCAACCGGGGTCGATACGGTGCGCTGTAACATGGACCATTAACCCTAATCTAGCAAGTGATGAACGTCCATCTAACCAGCCAACTAAATCGTCAGGAATAGTGACTGATTCTAGGGTTACAGCTAATGCTAATTCTCCAGGATGCAGGTAAAAGGCATCACCCTCAGGCAATACCATTTCTTCACTCATCACGCGCTCTAACACTGCGGATACTTCTTCTTTTGGGCCACTTAAATCTATATAGGGGGTGGTATGTTCTCGAAAAGTTCGAAATTGATTACCTAATCTAACATCAACAGTCGCTCCATTAATGCAGCCTGTTGCAGGTTGTGGTGTTATTTTTAATTTACCATTTTTTAAATATGCTTCGATATCTCTGTCACATAATCTCATGAGTTATCCTTAATTCAGCTTGTAATGGTTCATTCTAACAGGTTCTTTAAATGTCGTCGATGTTAGTAAATTAAGGTTTGATCACCCATGCACGCCCATAGTGGTTATAATATCCAGCTAACTCACCTGCTGTATCACCAATTCCTAGATAAAGGTCGAAATGCTGTCCTTTAATTGCACCCCCGACATCAAGTGCAACCATTAAACGGATTTCTCGTCTACCATGATATTGCCCATCGTTTTCAAGAAGAGGTACATCAACTAATACAACAGAACCTATTGGTATTAATGATTTATCCACAGCGACAGATGCATTGGCCTCTAAAGGTACCGCTGCTGCACCTTTTACCTCAGCGTTATGTTGTGGTTTAAAAAAAACAAATGAACGGTTTTGAATTAATAATTCTTTAAGTTTTTTTTCACTTTTATTTTTTGCCCAATCTTTAATAGCTTGTATCGATATTTTTTCTTTTTCTATTTCACCTTGCTCTACTAGTAATCGTCCAATACTTGAGTAGCCATGACCATTTTTACCACCATAGCAAAAGAAAACTAAGGGTGAACCATCTTCAAAATCAATATAAGCACTGCCTTGAACTTCCATAATAAAGTTATCCATTAGAGAATTGCTATAAGCGATTTCAAGCCCTTTGCCTGATAATGCGCCATTATAAATTTGTTCACGACTAGGTAATTTTCCTTTTGTTTTTACAGGCATTTTATAGATAGGATATTTGAATTCTGCTGTTGGAGTATGTCTAGCTCTAATTACTGGAGTGTAATAGCCTGTTAAATGTACATTGCCATAATTATCTTTTCCAGCCATTTCATAACTATTTAATCCGACTTTTTTAAATTCGCTGGTATCTAATGAACGGTTAATCCAAGCATCAATAGCTTTGTAAATATGTTCATTTCTTTGATATAAAGATGGTGATGCTACTTTTATTTTTGCTACTTGGATAATATATTCAGAAATGTTAACAGGAGGGGCAAGTTGTGGATGACTAATATTGAGTGCTAATGGTAATTTGCCATCCTTATATTGTCGACCTTTTTTGATGTCTTTATTTGTGTTGCTTTGGCAACCAGTTAATAATGAAAACATAATTAAAATGCATAAAGAGTAAAAAAGATTGAAAAAGTTGTTTTCTTTCATATTGTTCATTAAATTATAATAAGTTATAAAATTTAATTTGTTATACTACAAAATTTTATTATAAGAAACTATAGTTAATTATCATCAATTCATAAAAAGTTTTCATAACAATTCAGCTTGCGATTTTATTCTATAGACTTTATAGTCCTAGACTCTTAGCAAAACGAGAAATGTAGAAAATTAAAAGGAAATAATAGCGATGAGCATTACATCCTCAAAAAATGATCTAAAGCGGAATCTTTCTAATCGTCATATCCAATTAATTGCAATTAGTGGAGCAATTGGAACTGGTTTATTTATGGGTTCAGGAAAGACAATTAGTCTTGCTGGTCCTTCTATTATTTTTGTTTATATGATTATTGGTTTTATCCTTTTTTTTGTTATGCGTGCGATGGGGGAAATCCTTCTTTCTAATTTGAAGTACAAATCTTTTAGTGATTTTGCTAACGATCTTTTAGGCCCTTGGGCTGGATTTTTCACTGGTTGGACATATTGGTTTTGTTGGGTAATTACAGGGATTGCCGACGTTATTGCAATTGCTGGATATGCGCAACATTGGTATCCTGAACTGCAGTCATGGATACCAATGTTATTAACAGTTGCCTTACTTTTAACACTAAACTTATTAACGGTAAAAATGTTTGGTGAAACAGAATTTTGGTTTTCAATGATTAAGATTATTGCAATTTTAGCATTGATAGGAATTGGACTCGTACTCATTTTGACTGCTTTTCATTCCGAACAAACGGGTACCGCAGCTGCATTTTCGAATTTGTGGGAATACGGGGGCTTTTTCCCTCATGGTAGTATGGGTTTTTTTGCTGGATTTCAAATTGCTATTTTTGCTTTTGTTGGGATTGAGTTAGTTGGCACAACTGCAGCTGAAACTGTTGATCCGTGCAAAAATTTGCCGCGTGCAATTAATTCAGTGCCTGTGCGTATCATCTTTTTTTATGTTTTTGCTTTAATCATTATTATGAGTGTAACTCCATGGAAGTTTATTTCTCCAAACAAAAGTCCTTTTGTAGAATTATTCACTCTAATTGGCTTGCCCGCTGCTGCAAGTATTATTAATTTTGTAGTATTAACCTCAGCAGCATCATCAGCTAATAGTGGTATTTACTCAACAAGCAGAATGCTGTTTGGGCTAGCTAAAAAACAAGATGCTCCAGAACCGTTTGGTAAATTATCAAGTCGCTCTGTACCTGCTAATGGGCTATTATTCTCGTGCACATGTTTATTTGGTGGAGTTGTTTTGATTTATTTAGTGCCTAATGTCATGGAAGCTTTTACTATAGTAACTACAATTTCGGCTATTTTATTTATGTTTATTTGGTCGATGATTCTTATTTCTTATATTGCTTATCGCCGCAAAAAAATAAACTTACATGAACAATCTCAATTTAAAATGCCAGGTGGTATTTTTATGTGCTGCGTTTGTTTGGCTTTTTTTGCTTTCGTGATTGTATTACTTACTTTTGAGGTTGATACCCGTCAAGCACTAGTGGCAACACCTATTTGGTTTGCTATTTTAGGTGTAAGCTATTTTATTCGATCTTTAAAACGTCAATAAATTTATACTAAAAATGGCAGGAAAACCTGCCAATATTTTTACTCTAATTATCGCACTTTATTTTTTCGGACAGATGATGCTAGCAATAATTCCTAAAGTTAGTGTGCCTAAAACGATATAAAGACTGGTAATTGGATCTATATCAATACCGTATCCAAATAGATGATTACTTGCATTTAAAGCTAATTTCCCAGCAATAAAAAAGAGTAAACAGATAATCGCTTTATCAAGGTGAGTTAAATGCTGTTTCATGGCTTGTAAAATAAAATACATAGTCCTAAGGCCTAAAATAGCAAAAATCATTGAGCTATAAACGATTAACGGTTCTTGGCTTACAGCAATCACAGCAGGAACAGAATCAAAAGCAAACATAACGTCACTTAGTTCAATTACAACAATACATGAAAACAGCGGTGTAGCATAAAAAATACTTTTAGGTATTTTACCAACTAAATTGTTGTTCTCAGGTTTTGCTAGCTCTATATCAAGTTGCTTTTTTGTCAATAAAATGTGATGACCGACAATTTTGGGGTAAGATGGAAAAATACGTTTGGCGATGCGAAAGGTTAAATGATTTGAATAATCCTTAATGTCTTGGTCATTATCTTGATTTTTTAGCATTATTATTCCAGTACAAGCAATCAATATTGAAAAGACTAATTCCATTCCAGGACCTAAATATAACAAACCTGTACCAATTACAACAAATATGACGCGAAATATAATAGCTCCAATAACACCCCAATAAAGTAAGCGATGACGATAATTATTGGGTACTGAAAACCACGAAAAAATAGTCATAATAACAAACAAATTGTCGACAGATAATGCTTTTTCAAGAATGTAACCAGCAACAAATAAGCTTGCTGTAGTACTACCATGATGAATGTACAAAAATAGAGCAAACCCCAATGCAACAATTATCCAAAAAAGTGACCAAATAATGGCATTTTTTAAACTAATAGGCTTATCGTTATGATGAGCATATAAATCAATAATAATTGCAGCCATGGCTAGCGCAACAAATACTAACATGGTTTCTATTGGAAACCCTAACGAGTTTTGCATCATATATATCGCCTAGTTTTAATCGAATTTAGATAATTTGAATAGCCGGTCTATCAAATTTAACCATAATATATAATTATAAAAGTGATAGAGTATATATTGCTAGCTAAATCAAAAAAAGTTATATTTGCAAATCTTATTTAACTGTTTTAGTTTAATAATATTTTGAGCCAATATTTATGACAAAATTTAGGATAACTATTTTCTTTTTTATTCCTTTTATTTCAGGAATATTAAATGCACAACCAGTCGAGCCCTATATATCTTCTTTACCTAAAGGAAGCGATTTATCCGTTTTGGTTCAATCTGTAGGAAGTAATCCTAAAACATTAGCAAAATATAAAAGTGATCAGTTCAAACAGCCTGCAAGTACTCAAAAAGTGATAACTGCGTTAGCTGCTGAGCTTGAACTAGGAAGAGATTTTCGATTTATAACTCGTATACAAACTAATGGTTCAATAAGCAATAAGCAGTTAAATGGTGATCTTATTATTCAATTAAGTGGAGACCCAACTTTAACTCGCGACCGATTAAAAAGTATGATTGCGACCTTGGGGCAAAAAGGTATTGAAAAGATATCAGGGAATGTAATTTTAGATACTTCAATCTTTACAAGTCATGATAAAGCATCTGGCTGGTCTTGGAATAATTTAACTGCATGTTATAGTGCTCCGCCATCTGCTGCTATTATTGATGATAACTGTTTTAATGCAATAATAACTCCAGGTAAGGTTGGTTCCAAAGCCTCTGTTTCAGTCTCTTCTAACATTCCTATTATGTTTACAGGTGATGTCAGAACGATTGCAGCTAATAGTAAAGATTTAAATGATAAATATTGTGAATTAGATGTAAGTTATTCAGATAAAAACCATTACCATCTATCAGGATGCATTGCTGTAAGTGCGGATAAAACGCCATTAAAATTTGCAGTAATAGATAGTGTTGAATATTTTTCAAAAATTTTGAAAAATGAGCTTAAACAAAAAAAAATAACGTATACCGGATCATTTATTGAACGTAACCAAAGGACTAATGCTCAGTTGTCATTATTATCCTCTAGTCAATCAGCTCCACTTTCTGAACTGTTAACAGTTATGCTTAAAAAATCAAATAATTTGTATGCAGATGCTATATTTAGAACTTTAGGCGCTCATTATTATAATGTTCAAGGTACATGGCGTAATGGTGGTGATGCTGTTAAGCAAATTTTACGCAAAAAAGCAGGTATAAATCTAGAAAATTTAGTTATTGCTGATGGTTCTGGATTATCTAGATTAAACTTGGTTAGTGCTGATAAGTTAATGGAAATTTTACAATATATTGCAGCCAATAATACAAAATTAAAAATGATTGAAATGTTACCAATTGCAGGTGTTGACGGTACTTTGCAGAATCGAAAAAGTTTTAATCAAGCACCTTTTAAAGAGACGATAAGAGCCAAAACAGGTTATATCCAAGGTTGCTATAACTTAGCTGGATTTATCCAAAAGTCAGATGGAGGATATGTTGCATTTGTGCAGCTATTATCGGGATACCAAGCTGATAATAAGGGAGAGCCTAAAAATAGTGCGGTCATGCGATTTGAATCGGAATTCTATAAAAATTTTATTAATTAATAAAGTGTAGTCAGGACTCATATATTTTATTTTTAGTTATATGAGTCCCGACATTTTTTGCAAATTAAATATTATCGGCTAAAAAACCACAACTCTGATGTTTCCAAAGCTGTGCATATAAACCATTCTTGTTCAGTAATTCTTGATGAGTTCCTTGTTCGATGATTTTACCTTGATCAAGTACCACGAGCCTATCCATTGCCGCGATTGTTGATAATCGATGGGCAATAGCAATAACGGTTTTTCCTTCCATTAAAGTGTATAGGCTTTCTTGAATTGCTTGTTCAATTTCAGAGTCTAATGCACTTGTTGCTTCATCTAATAATAAAATAGGGGCATTTTTTAGAATGACGCGAGCAATGGCAATACGTTGCCTTTGTCCTCCAGATAATTTAATACCTCGTTCACCAACAAAAGCGTCGTATCCTTTTTTACCTCTTGTATCAACGAGTGTTTGAATAAAGTTATCAGCATGAGCCCTTTGGGCAACTTTTATCATATCTTCTTCAGAAGCATTGTTGTTACCGTAAAGTAAGTTTTCTCGTACTGAGCGATGCAATAATGAAGTATCTTGTGTCACCATACCGATTTGTGAGCGTAAGCTTTCTTGACTAACGGCAGTAATATCTTGTCCATCAATAACAATTTTTCCACTTTGTAAATCGTAAAAGCGAAGTAATAAATTGATAAGTGTTGATTTTCCAGCTCCAGAACGACCAACTAAACCAATTTTTTCACCAGGTCTAATTGTTAAATTTAAATCTTCAATAATTGCATTGTGTTGTTTTTTATCATAAGCAAAATGGATGTGCTTAAATTCGATTTTCCCTTGGGTAACATGAAGTGATGTTGCATTAGGTTGATCAATAACTGTTTTAGTGGCTGAAAAAGTATTAATCCCATCTTTAACGATGCCAATATTTTCAAATAAAGCTGCCAATTCCCACATAATCCAATGTGAAAAACCGTTTAATCGAAGCGCTACAGCGGTTGTTGTTGCAATTGCACCAACACCAATTAATTGATTGCTCCATAGCCATAAGGCAATACCTGTTGTGCTTAGTATCAACAAAATAGACATTAAATGATTAACAATTTCAAAGCTACTGACTAAGCGCATTTGTTTATTGACAGTGACTAAAAATTCATCCATTGATTCTTTAGCATATTTTGCTTCATTGCCAGCATGTGAAAAAAGTTTTACGGTTATGATATTGGTATAGGCATCGGTTACTCTTCCTGTCATCGTCGAACGAGCATCAGCTTGCATGCTAGCAACTTTACTTAGACGAGGAATAAAATAATACATAGCAATACCATAAATTAGACACCAGCCTATAAATGGAATTAATAACCAAAGATCTAGTTGCCCGATGATTGTTGCCATAGTAATAAACGATATAAAGACATAGATAAAAATCTCCGTCACTAAAAAGCAAGTATCACGAACTGCAAGCGCTGTTTGCATGACTTTGGCGGATATTCTACCGGCAAAGTCATCTTGGAAAAAACGCATGCTTTGATTGAGTACCAACCGATGAAGGTTCCAGCGCATTCTCATTGGAAAATTACCAGCCAAGCATTGATGTTTAATAATAGTTTGTAATCCAATAATAATTGAACTTGCTATGATGATTAAAGCTAATATTACTAATGCTGTTTTTTCTTGTTGCCAAAATTTGCTAGGTTCAACAGCTGCAAGCCAATCAATAACTCTACCAAGAGCTGCGTATAAAAAAGCTTCAAAAGCGCCAGCAAATGCACTAAGAATAATTAATAATAGTAGGAATAAGCGAGTTCCTTTAGTTGATTGCCATATGAAATTAAAAAAATTTTTAGGCATACATTGAGATTCAGCTTCAGCTTTTGGATAAGGTGATACTAATTTTTCAAAAAATCGATACATATTCGGCCTGATAAATAATAAAGTTTTCTATTGATAATATAATTAATGATATAAAAAAGAGGGTAGTGCAAATAGATGTAAATTATCTATGCATTAATTTGTCACATGAAATTTTAGATATATATCTAAAATTGTTACAATATTATAAATATTAATAAACTGAAGAGGAAATAAAAATGTTTAATATTTCCTCTATTTATGATTATATCTTGAAAGCTGACATATAGCCATTACTGGTCTTAAAATATATCTTTAATAATAAGCACAACTCGCCCAACAATATGATATTTTTGAAAGTCTGCTTTAGGTACTTCAATAGTAGGATATTGGTTATTATTACAGATTAACAACCATCCATTGAGTGTTAAACGTATCTTTCTCAAAAAGGTAATATTTTCATATTCAATTAGGTAAATTGCGCCATCAATAATCTCACTTATTTCTGTATTAAGAATTAACCCATTATTATTTTTGATTTCTGGTGACATTAGATCACCTTTGGCCCAATATATAATTAATTTTTTAGCATCTAATCCTCGATGCTTAACCCAACCTTCAACAATAGGATAATTCATTACTGGAGGCGTTTCTCTAACAAAACGCTCTTTTTGTGCTTCTTCTTTTGTTGGTAGCTGTTTTTTATATACAGGAATACGATAAATATTTTCGTTATAGACATCCTCGCTTTCTTTAAGGTCTAAAACTTCTAATTTATGTCCAGTGGCAAGCCAATTAAAAGAAACATTACATTTTTCAGCAATGACTTCCAAACGTGTAAGTGATGGGTATGTTTTACCCGATAAATAATCTCGGATTACTGTTTCTGACATATCACATTTTTTTGCGAAAGCAGATACAGATAAACCTTGCATTGAACTATACAATCTATCTTTAAAAGTTTTAACATTATTATTTTTAATTGTATTCATCTTTGAACCATTATTTTTTGTATAATTTTATTAATTATAGTTTATTTTTTGTGATTTTGTATATGTTAGTAACATTGAAAATCTATTAATTTTCTTTTATTCCTGTGTTGATTTGCTTTTTTAATTCTATATTTTATTTTTTATCTTGTTTTTTCATTTTTTTTTATTATTGTTAATGTTTTTTGAAAAATAGTTGTCCGATATTTTTCTGCTTAAATATGCGTATTTTTGTGTAAAAAAATGTTTATCTGGTGGAGTTGAATGTTTTTTTATGATGTATTTGATATTTATCAAAACTTTCTTTGTGATTGTTTTTTGTTATTATGATGATTTTATTTGATTTATTTTTTTGTGTAAAAATAAATCAAATTGAAAAAGGAAATAAAAACGTTGACGAAAGCGAAAAAAAATGGATAATAAACAGTGTAAGGATTTTTCATTGTTTTCTTTCCTTATATTCCTTATATTTCATGTTGGCCTGTATAGTTTTATACAGGTCTTTTTTATTCTTGAACTATTCATGAAATTCTTTCACAAAAAGAGTATAATCAATATTCTATAAAAGCTGCTTTAAAGCTTATCCTAACTGAGCGCTATATTTATTGAGAGGATTTGATTATGTCTTTTAGTATTCCACATCTTTTAGTGTTTCTTGTCGTGGTGATTTTATTATTTGGCACTAAGAAATTACGCAATTTAGGTTCGGACCTTGGTTTAGCATTAAAGGGCTTTAAAAAAGCGATGAATGATGACGAAGATGAATCAAAAAATGATAATAAGTTAGATGATAATAAATAGTTGCACTTATTTAGTATGAATTTACAATTTGATGTAGTAATTGTTGGTGGTGGATTAGTTGGTTTAGCCACTGCTTGTGCACTTAGCCAATGTGATTTAAACATTGCGATTATAGATACTAAAATTTGTCAGCATGAATTCTTGCCACATGCTGAAATGAGTATTAGAGCTTCTGCTATTAATGGCGCTAGCCAGCGCTACTTTTCAAAAATTGGTATATGGGATGATTTATGCAATAGCAACCGTGTACAGGAATTTACTGAGATAGGTGTATGGGAAAAAAATGGTCAAGCCCATTTGTCTGCCCAAGCCAAAGATTACGGTTATTCTAATCTTGGATACATAATTGAAAATCATGTTATTTCTCATTACCTTTGCCAGTTTGCCTTAAACTGTTCGAATATTAAGATTTATAGGCAAGAAGCAGTTGATTGCACTTTTAATGATGATTTTGCCTTTTTAACACTTGCAAATGAAACTGTTTTACGAGCTAAATTAATGATAGGGGCTGATGGTGCTCATTCTTGGGTGCGTAGGAGTGAAAATATTTCTGTTCTTGAGCGTGATTATCTTCATCATGCTATTATTACGACTGTTAAAACTGAATATCCTCATCATTCCTGTGCTAGACAAGTGTTTTATCCCAATGGAATTATTGCTTTTCTTCCTCTTTGGAATGCAAATAAAAGTTGTTTAGTCTGGTCAACAAAACCAGATAATGCCACTACTTTAACTTCACTTTCTGAATCAGAATTTTCGAATGAATTATTTCGGTTGACTGGTGATAAAGTCGGTAAATGTCAGTTAATTAACTCTAGAATGGTATTCCCATTAAAAGCGCGGTTTGCTAAACAATTTATTAAGCATCGGTTAGTGCTTATTGGCGATGCAGCTCATACTATTCACCCTTTAGCGGGGCAAGGGGTAAATTTAGGTTTTCAAGATTCTGCTTTATTAGTTTCAACCATTAAACAATTAATTGAAACTAATAAAGATATTGGGCTTGTAAAAAATTTAAAATCATTTGAGTTTAATCGTCGCAAAGATGCGTTAGTTATGCTCACGGCCATGCAAACTATTCAAGATATGTTTAATGGTGATAATTTGTTGAAAAAAACGTTAAGAACAATTGGTATGAATATTATTGATAATAGTCAGCTATTAAAAAAGCAACTGATTAAATATGCTATGCATATTTAATTTAAACTTATATCTAGTTATTATTGTGGCTGTAAAAACCTTTCAGGTAAGTGTGTGTTTCAGTATAAAAAATAAATTATGATACTTAATAGATTAAGAATCTATTTCAGAAATAACAATCCAACCATAAAATAAGTAAACTGAACTAAAGCCGCATGATCTAATGTGCTTAGCAAATTATAGTTAAACAAGAATAATAATGATGCACTAAAAAGTGCACCAATATTGATAATAAATCGTGATTAAATTGTTTGTTTTAATAAGTTATAAACAGGGGTAGCAAGACCTATTTTTGCGTTGTTAGATTTTAGTTTATACCAATAGCCACTATGTTCATTAAAACATTTTGTATACTTAGTAATGACACAATAAATAGGAAAGATATCTAAGTGAAAATGACTAAATGTGTGGCGAAATGCAACAAGTTGCTTTGGTGCTGTTGTTTCGATACCTTGTTTTTTTAACCAGTCAGTTATTGCTTGTTTACTTGAAAATTGAGGGAAACAATACAATCCTCCCCAAATACCAGACGGAGGCCTTTTTTCAAGCCAAATTGTATGATCATATTCCAGCATTAAAAAATAGGCTGTCTTTTTGGGAATGGCATTTTTAGTTTTTTTTGTGGGATAGAGTTGCCAGCTTTCGGTTTTATATGCTAGACAATGGGTTTGCAATGGGCATAAGGAGCATTTAGGTTTAGTGCGTGTGCAAACCATAGCCCCAATATCCATCATAGCTTGATTAAATTTTGCTACCTTATGTTTCGGTGTGACTTGTGCACTTAATTGCCAAAGTTTATTTTCGACAGTTTTAATACCAGGCCAACCTTCAACAGCAAAATATCGGGTTAAAACACGTTTTACGTTGCCATCTAAAATTGGATAATGTTGATTTTGTGCAAGAGATAAAATTGCACCAGCTGTTGAGCGTCCTATGCCTGGAAGTGCGACGACATCATCGAACTTTGTAGGGAACATGCCATTAAATTTATCCACAATTAATTGTGCTGCTTTATGTAAATTACGTGCTCTTGCATAATAACCAAGTCCTGTCCAAAGATGCAATACATCATCAATTGGCGCTTTTGCTAAATCTGTTATTTGTGGGAAGTGCTCAATAAAACGATTAAAGTAAGGAATAACCGTTGCAACTTGGGTTTGCTGTAGCATCACTTCAGACAACCAAACATGATAAGAGCTTTTTTCGACCTGCCATGGTAGCGATTTTCTGCCATATTGTTCATACCACGTCAGGACAGCTTGCGGAAAGTATTGTATTGTCATAGCCATTACATTGCAGAAACAATAGAATCACTAGGATAGCAACCTAGTACCTTAGTATATAAAGTCATTGATGCCAATTCTTTGAGAGCTGTTTGCATTTCATAAGAATGAATGTTACCTTGCAAATCGATATAAAACATCTCTTCCCAAGGCGTACCATGAATTGGGCGTGATTCAAGTTTAGTCATAACAATGTTATGGTTACGTAATACCGATAGCGCATCAACTAAAGCACCTGCTTGCTGACCTGTTTTCATGAGAATTGTGGTTTTAGCAGGGATTTGATCAGATACTTCTATTGGCTGACGAGCTAACACAATAAAACGAGTAATGTTTTCTTTTTGATTGGCAAAATTATGTTCAAGGACTTGTAGCCCATATAATTCACCACCATCTTTATTACCCATAGCTGCAACATTAGGTTGATTCAATTTAGCTACAGTTTCCATTGCTGATGAAGTACTATCGCAGTATATGATTTTCCAATGAGGATAGTTCTCTAAGAAGTTACTACATTGCTGGAATGGTTGTGGATGGCTATAAATAGTATCGATTTGCTCTAGCTGGGAATTTTGTATAGCAAGAATACAATGATCAATAGGTAAAGAGAGCTCACCAATAATATGCAGGTTAGTTTTTTGCAATAAATCATAAACTTCATTAATTGAGCCGGAACTTGAATTTTCTATTGGTAAGATTCCATAATCTACAGCACCATTTTCGACTTGTTCAAAAATCTCTTTAAAGGTTGAACAGCTTAATTCAATCATTTCATCTAAGTGAGCGCTAGCATAACGGCGGGCAGCAGAATGCGAATAAGATCCTTTGGGGCCTAAAAAGGCAACTTTGGCTGTGGTGATTGTGCTGAGATTAAGCTTTTCTTGCAAGATTTTTTGTTGTAATAGTACAGAATCTTCAATAATTAATTGATATAAGCGTTTAATGAAAATATCATCAAGATGATAGTCTTTGCCTTCATTGATTAAGGCTCTGATAAGTGAACGTTCACGATCAATGTCGCGCACAGGAATGTTTGCTTCAATTTTCGTATGAATTACTTGCGTTGAAAGTTGGCGCCTCTGGGCAATAAGCTCTAACAATGTTTTATCTAATTTATTAATTTTATCTCGCAAAGATAATAAAGGATTTGTAGCCATTTTTTATTAGTTATTTAAAAAAGATAGTTTGTATTATAACAAGCAAAAAAATAAAGGCACCATCAAAGTGCCTTTTTATTCAATCAAGAAAATTAACAAATTAAATTTCTTCTTCTAATACTGTGTCTTTTATGCTGTTAACTGCACGCCGAGATTCATTTTTGTGTTGTAGTTTATTAAGTTGTTTTTCAAGCTTATCAATAAGATCATTTATTGCAGCATACATATCAATATGTTTGGCAGAAGCAACTAATGAGGTTCCTTTGGTGGAAATTGTTGCGTCAACAATAAATCCATCTGGTTCTTTAGATAAAATAAAATGAGGGTTGATTAACAGTGCTCTCCATTTATCTAACTTCGAAAATTTATCTTCTAGATAGCTACGAATAGCAGGGGTAACATCCATTTGTTTACTGGTAATACTTAAAGTCATAATTGACCTCCTCTTTTTTATCAACAAAGTTAATTTTAATGTTGTTACTATATTGGCAAATTATTTTAGTCTCTTTAATAAGGTTTTTGTTTTTGCCTGATTTTTATTAGTTTAATTTTAAAATAGATTTCATTGACTAAATATTGCATAACATGTGGACCAGATGAAACTGATTTTACCATGGTTTTAATATATACTGTATTAATAATTATTTAGTTTATCCTGTGTTATAGTAATTATTTAATAATGGGGACAATGTGAATTATTTAGATAATGTGAAGATTGTTTTGGTTGAAACATCTCATACAGGCAATATGGGCTCTGCTGCGAGAGCAATGAAAACCATGGGATTAACTAACCTTTGTTTAGTTAATCCGATCATAAAGCCTGATTCTCAATCGATTTCGTTAGCTGCAGGTGCCAGTGATATTATAAAAAATGCACAAATCTTTTCTTCACTTGAACAAGCCATTGCTGATTGTACTTTAGTGATTGGTACTAGTGCGCGTTCTCGTAGTTTACAGTGGCCATATTTAACTCCCAAAAAGTGTGGCGATAAGATTATTCAAGAAGCCTCAAATCTCCATACTCAAGTCGCTTTGGTATTTGGGCGTGAGCGTGTTGGTTTAACTAATGAAGAATTGCAAAAGTGCCATTATCATGTTGGAATTCCAGCTAACCCTAGTTATAGTTCTTTAAATCTTGCTATGTCGGTACAGGTTTTGTGTTATGAAATTCGCATGTCAATGCTCAATCTTGAAGATCAGCAATCTGAAAAGGAGAATGAGAATATGGCTGAAACTGAGTTTCCTATAGATGCTGATATAGAGCGCTTTTACCAGCATTTAGAACAAACTTTATTACAGACAGGCTTTATTAATGCCAATCATCCAGGACAAATTATGGGGCGTTTGCGTCGATTATTTACACGTGCACGTATTGAACAACAGGAACTAAATATTTTGCGTGGCATTTTAACTTCGATTAATAAAATTTTACATTGATGACAAATAGAAACACCCACAGATTTGTGGGTGCTATTTTAAGGTTGATACTGTTTAATCTAGTATCTTATCTATTAATCAAAATATCAATTCTAAGTATGTTAGCTTTTAGCTTTTTTGCGCCATGTTGTGCCATTTGCACTATCTTCAAGAACAATATTCATTGCATTTAGTTTGTCACGAGCTTCATCGGCCTGAGACCAATTTTTGCTTGCTCTTGCTTCGTTACGTTGTTTTATTAATGCTTCAACTAATGCCACATCAACATCATCTTGCTTATCACCTTGTAAAAATTTAACAGGATCTTGCTCTAATAATCCAAGAACTGCTGATAAATAACGTAACTCAGCTGCTAATTCATTAGCGAGTTGCATATTATTATCGGCTTTGGCTTTGTTTATCTCACGAGCCAGATCAAAAAGCGTTGAATAAGCTTCTGGTGTATTAAAGTCATCATCCATTGCGTTACAAAACTGGCGATAATAATTACTATCAGGTGTCGTATGTGGATGATTCGCATCAGTATCTCGCAAGGCTGTATATAGTCGCTCAAGTGCCATTCTTGCTTGTTTTAAATTATCTTCACTATAATTTAACTGACTACGATAATGACCAGATAGTAAAAAATAACGTACTGTTTCAGCATCATAATGCTTTAATACATCGCGAATAGTGAAAAAATTATTGAGTGATTTTGACATTTTTTCTTGGTCGACCATCACCATACCTGAGTGCATCCAGTAATTTACATATTGACCGTTATGCGCACAAGTTGATTGGGCAATTTCGTTTTCATGATGTGGAAACATTAAATCTGAACCGCCACCGTGAATATCAAAGTGATTGCCTAATTGATAGCTGTTCATTGCTGAACATTCAATGTGCCAACCAGGGCGACCTTTACCCCATGGTGAATCCCAACTTGGTTCGTTAGGTTTTGACATTTTCCATAATACAAAATCCATTGGATTTTGTTTAACATCAACAACTTCAACTCGAGCACCAGCTTGTAATTGTTCTAAATTTTGGCGAGATAAAATACCGTAATTCGGATCGCTGTCTACCGAAAACATGACATCACCATTATTAGCAATATATGCATGTTTTTTTTCGAGAAGCTCTTCAACTAATTTGATAATTTGTGGCATATGATGAGTTGCACGAGGCTCTATATCAGGTCGACGAATATTTAGTGCATCAAAATCGGCATACATTTCTTGTAGCATTCTATCTGTAAGTTGATCACAGGTTTCACTATTTTCGAACGCACGTCTAATTATTTTGTCATCAACATCAGTAATATTACGAACATAAGTTAAATCGTAACCTAAAAAATGTAAATAACGTGCGACAACATCGAAAGCTACGAAAGTACGTCCGTGACCAATATGACAAAGATCGTAAATTGTCACTCCACAAACATAGAGTCCAACTCTATTAGGGGTAATTGGTTGAAATATTTCTTTTTCTCGCGTTAATGTATTGAATATTTTTAACATTATAATTTACAGGGTAAAATTGATGGATTTGTTAGATAATATAACAAAATTCTGGATATGACGAAATTACTTATTAAGAACTTTGTAAGCAAAATTGAGAAAATGCATATACCAATATAACTGAATTAGATTTGTTGAGTTTGTGTTAATGATGAGAAATATGATGTACTATAAATACAAACCTTAACCTAATTTAAATTGGCGGTTTACCCGCCAATTTAAATTAAAATAACTTATTGTTTTAAATGGCGATAGATATAAATGAGTATAATCGACCCAAGTACTGAAATTAACAAACTAGGGAAATTAAATCCAGTTACACTACCCCAACCAAAGAAGGTGCTAATATACCCACCCACTAAGGCTCCTGCTATGCCTAATAAAATAGTTTTAAAAACCCCTACACGTCCTAGTGGCATAAAAAACTTTGCAATCCAGCCGGCAATTAATCCTAGAATAACCCAACTTATAATACCCATGATAATTTCCTTCTTTTATTGAAATTAATTTTAGTTTACTCAAATAAATTAAAAAATCTAACAGATGTTGATGCTCAATGTAATAGTTTTAATCAATTGATTAAAAATAATAAATAACAGTAAATTTTTAATAATCAATGAATAAGGATTTGGTAGGTAAATGCTGTTGGTAATTTGTTATCTTATGATTTTTTAATTAAAATTAAAGTATTTGACCATGTTTCCAACTCTGGACATATACTTGATGAATATAGGAAGATAACTAAACATAATTAAAAGGGAGGTTTAATCTCCCTTAATATATTATTGTTCGAAAATTGTTTTATGTAGAATTTTGATAATTGATTCGGCATCATTGCTTTTTGCTAATAAGCAAAGATTGTGAGTACTTGCCCCATAACAGCAAAGCCTAATAATAAATTCATCTAATACACCAAACACTTCTTTTGCAATACCTCTGGTTGAGGTTAGGTTATTACCAATAATAGCAATGAGTGCTAAATCTTCTTCTATATCAACATGACAAACGGTTGATAATTCATCAAATAATTCTTTCGTTAATAAACTGTTTCCGTTGGTGTTTGTACCTGTAGTGTCGATGGTTAGTGCAATACTTACTTCTGATGTAGTTACTAAATCAACCGAAATGTTATGCTTAGCTAATATCATAAACACATTTGCAAGAAAGCCTTGTGCATGTAGCATATTTAAACTGGTCAGTGTTAGTAAGGTTTGTTTACGACGTAACGCCAATGCTCTGAAGACAGGTAATTTAGATGTGATACTATTAGTGCTATAAACAATAGTTCCCCCATCTTGCGGTGCTTTACTTGAACCAACAAAGACAGGAATATTGCTACGTACAGCTGGGACAAGCGTTGCTGGGTGTAGTACTTTTGCTCCAAACGTTGCCATTTCAGTCGCCTCCGCAAAAGATATTTCATCAATGCGTTTAGCTGCTGGGGTAATGCGAGGATCGTTAGTATAAATTCCAGCAACATCAGTCCAAATATCAATTTGAGTTGCACCCAATGCTTCACCTAGTAACGCTGCTGTATAGTCACTTCCACCTCGTCCTAAAGTAGTGGTTTTTCCAGAACTTTCACTGCCAATAAACCCTTGTGTTACAATGACACAATTATTGTCTAGTGACTTTAAATGGGCACAACAAAGCTGTTTAATATCTTCAATTTTAGGTGTTGCTTTACCAAAGTTATTATTGGTGCGCATAACTTTTCGTACGTCAAACCACATGGCTTTTTTCTGTTTTTCTTTTAATATTTCGACAAACAGTTTTGAAGACATAATTTCACCGTGGCTAACAAGCTCATCGGTTAACGCAGGTGATGTTGCTAAGCTTGCCGCTTCTGACAATGAGGCTATATTGGCAATGATTTGGTCTATTTCAGCACGTAGTTTTGGATTTTCAGGTAATTGTTCTAGAATGTTGTATTGGATAGATTGAATTTTCGCAATATGTTGAGATCTTACTTCAGCGTCACGTCCTTCTGCTAATGCAACTAACAAATTTGTTACACCAGCGGAGGCTGATAATACAACAACCTTTACGTTAGGGTTAGCTATTACAACATTGGCACTATTAACCATTGCTGGATAATCGGCAACACTAGTACCACCAAATTTAGCTATTACAAATGATGTTTCCATGGATTCCTCATATTAAAAATTTTTATTTTTAACAGAGTTAGAGCGGGCATGTTCTATTTACAATTAAAAAGTACAAACCATGAAGCGCTCCACCTGTTAAGGTGACAACCCAAGGGATTCAGCCCTTGCAGTCGATTTAATTACTTCTGGATGGGTAATCAAACCTCGGCATTACGTCCCCTCGATCATTTATTAGTGGTTCCAGTCCCTAAAATGACTTACCTGAGTAATGCGCCTCTTCGTTTTGCAACTTCTGTTACGAAATCAGCACTATATAGGATTAACGATTTTATTAATTGTGTCAATAGGTTAAAAGTT
Source organism: Gilliamella sp. Gris1-4 (assembly GCF_001690335.1). NCBI lineage: Bacteria > Pseudomonadati > Pseudomonadota > Gammaproteobacteria > Orbales > Orbaceae > Gilliamella > Gilliamella sp. Gris1-4. The sequence continues at coordinate 51,715 of NZ_LZHA01000037.1, forward strand.
AAAAATTATTTAGTTGTAATATGGCAAAATGGAAAGATCTATAGTTCTCTTTCAAACAATTCAATAATGGTTTGATATAATTTTTTTACAGTACATTCTTTAGTTGGTGTACTAAAGATTGTATCATCACCAGCAATTGAACCTAAAATACCTTCCGATTTACCAATTGAGTCTAGTAATCGAGCAATGAGTTGAGCTGCGCCTGGGCTAGTACGTATCACCACCATTGAGCTATTGAAATCAATATCAATCACTAAATTTTTTAATGGGCTACTAGTTGTTGGTACGCTTATTTCTGCAGGTAAACAATAGACCATTTCGGATTTTGCATTTCTGGTTCTTACCGCACCAAATTTGGTTAGCATACGTGAAACTTTTGATTGATTAATGTTATCAAATCCTTGTTCTTGTAACGCTTGTACGATTTCTACTTGTGAACTAAACTTCTCTTGACGAAGCATCTCTTTAAATGTTTTTGTGAGATTAGCTTGTTTCATAATGTTCCTTGGCTTCTAATTTGTTACTCTTTACTACTAATAAATGTCGTTATAAGACTCATAATAAAGTCTAATTGATATTTAAACCAAAATAACTACTACCAATTTTAATGTTTCAGTAGCAATTATTATATAAATAATTATGCGTTAAATATGCATAAAATTAAAGTGTTGATTTAATAGCATCCTTCGGTCTATAAGATTTCACTATTTGGTCATAGGTTTCAATATAAGGTCCTTCTAGTAGTTGTATACAATAAGGGATACTAGCAAATATGCCACTCACAATAACATTACCTTGATCATCTTTAACACCCTCAAGTGTTTCTTTAATTGATTTTGGTCTACCAGGTAGGTTGATGATTAGACATTTTTTGCGAATAACACCAACTTGCCTAGATAAAATAGCAGTTGGTACAAAATGTAAACTGATCTGACGCATCTGCTCACCATAACCGGGCATTACACGATCAGCGATTGCTAATGTTGCATCTGGGGTTACGTCTCTAGTCGCAGGGCCTGTGCCACCAGTAGTTAAAATTAAATGGCAATGTTGATTATCAACAAGTTCACATAATGTTTGTTCAATAACAACTTGTTCATCTGGAATAATATGGTTTTTGGTTGTAAATGGTGTTTTAAGTGCTGTTTGCAACCATGATATTAATGATGGTATGCCTTCATCTTGATAAATGTCGCTTGATGCTCTATCTGACACTGAAACTAATCCAATCTTAAACATGATACTTATTCCTTAAGCAATAACTTAGACGCAGATTGATAATTAAAGATACGTTATTAGTATTTAATTAATAATATGTGCTTTATTTTAGAAATTATAATTTATTTATATTGATATAAATAAAACTAAAAAACTCTTTACAATGATTGATTATATTGTCGATTCATTAAACATGATATCATATTATTAAAATAACAATTGATTCTCTTAGGATATATTCATGCCATCAATTCCTGCACTTGAGTTAATCTCACTCAAAAAAATCTATAAAAACGGTGTAGAAGCATTAAAAGGTATCGATTTAACTGTACAAGCAGGCGATTTTTATGCTTTGCTGGGACCAAATGGTGCTGGTAAATCAACAACTATAGGTATTATTAGTTCATTAGTGACTAAAACTTGTGGGCAAGTAAAAATCTTTGGTTACGACTTAGATACCGATATTGTAAATGCTAAAAGACAATTAGGGATTGTACCGCAAGAATTCAATTTTAACCAATTTGAAGAAGTGTTACAAATAGTCACTAATCAAGGTGGTTATTATGGATTGCCCCGAAAAATCGCATTAGAGCGAGCCGAAAAATATTTGCGAGTTTTAGATTTGTGGGATAAACGCCATAGTCGAGCTAACCTGCTATCAGGTGGAATGAAAAGGCGATTAATGATAGCCAGAGCTCTCGTGCATGAACCTAAATTATTAATTCTTGATGAGCCGACTGCAGGCGTTGATATTGAATTACGCCGTTCTATGTGGGATTTTTTACGTGAAATCAATCGTCAAGGTATCACAATTATTTTAACTACACATTATTTAGAAGAGGCAGAAATGCTCTGTAGAAATATTGGTATTATTCAGAGCGGCAAATTGATAGCAAACTCATCAATGCGTGAGCTATTGGCGAAAAGCCAATCTGAAACAATTGTTATTGATTATGTGGCAACGCCTAAGCCGATTGAGTTAAATGGCTATAATTATTTCGATGTTGAGCCTGGGATGTTGGAAGTGAAAGTAGATAAACAAAATGGATTAAATCAATTATTTGAACAATTAAATAAACAAAATATTAAAGTTATCAGCGTACGAAATAAAGCGAATCGATTAGAAGAGTTATTTGTTGAGCTGTTGCATAGTGATACTAAACAAAAAGGTGGCATTAATGAATAATTTATATTGGATTGCCTTAAAAAGTATTTGGCGTAAAGAAGTGACCCGATTTTTAAGAATTTGGATTCAAACCTTAATTCCACCTGTTATTACCATGTCTCTTTATTTTATTATCTTTGGTAATTTAATTGGCTCTCGTGTTGGCGACATGGGCGGTTTTAGCTATATGGAATTTATTGTTCCAGGATTAATAATGATGTCAGTAATTACTAATTCCTATACCAATGTTTGTTCATCTTTTTTTAGTGCTAAATTTCAACGTAACATTGAAGAAATATTGGTGGCGCCTGTGTCAACAAATATTCTTATTCTAGGATATGTTGGTGGTGGTGTGATGCGCGGTATTTTAACGGGTATTTTGGTTACTATTGTATCGCTATTCTTTGTTCGCTTCGATGTACATTCTTGGTTGTTTGTTATTTTTACATTGCTATTGACCTCGATTTTATTTTCATTAGCTGGTCTACTCAATGCAGTATTTGCCAAGACGTTTGATGATATTAGCATTATTCCAACATTTGTGTTAACACCATTAACTTATCTAGGAGGTGTTTTTTATTCAATTACAATGCTACCAACATTTTGGCAATGGGTATCGAAAATTAATCCCATTGTTTATATGATTAATGGTTTTCGTTATGGATTTTTGGGAGTGTCAGATGTGCCATTATGGATCACATTTTCAATGCTTATTTTATTTGTAACTGTACTTTATGTAATTACATGGCGACTGATTGATAGTGGACTAGGATTGAGAAGTTAATTAAAGCTAGGAAATAATAGTTAACCGCCGATATTGTATCGGCGGAATAATAATTAGCTACTGTGCACCAGCAACAGCTTCCTTAGCCATCTCAGTGATTTTAGTAAAATCACCTTTTGCTATGGCATCCGTTGGAATAAACCAAGTTCCACCAACACATAGTACATTATTAAGTGCCAAATAATCACGGTAGTTTTTAGAATTCACACCGCCTGTAGGGCAAAACTTCATGTATCCACAAGGGCCAGAAAATGCCTTTAATGCAGCAACTCCGCCATTGATTTCAGCTGGGAAGAATTTTAATGCCGTTAAACCATATTCTTGGGCTTTTAATAATTCAGAAATAGTTGCAATACCAGGAATAACAGGGATAGGGCCTGCAACTGCAGCTTCTAAAATAGCATCGGTAATTCCTGGTGTAATAACAAACTCTACACCAGCTTCAGTAACCTGTTTTAGTTGTTCAACACTAGTTACTGTTCCTGCTCCTACAATTGCTTCAGGAACTTCTTTGATGATTTTCTTAATTGCTTCAATCGCACAAGCTGTTCTTAACGTTACTTCTAGTACCTTCACTCCACCAGCAATGAGAGCTTTAGCTAGTGGTACAGCATCCTCAATTCGTTCAATAACGATAACCGGAACCACTGGTCCCATAGTTAAAATTTCTTCAGCACTTCGTTTCCATTTTTTCATTTGTTTCTACCCACACCTTATTGATACTTAAATAAAGCAATAATCCCTAATAAATAGGGATTATTTTGTTATTCATAAATACCTAATTTCTTTTCTAAATAATGAATATTTGTGCCACCTTTTTGGAAACCACTGTCGTTCATAATTTCAATATGAAGATCAATATTGGTTTTGATTCCATCAATAACTAGTTCTGCTAATGCATTTTTCATACGTGCTATAGCGACTTCACGTGTTTCACCATAAGCAATTAATTTACCAATCATTGAGTCATAGTAAGGTGGGACACTGTAACCAGCATAAATATGCGATTCCCAACGAATGCCAAAGCCACCTGGAGCATGGAAGCGAGTGATTTTTCCTGGTGATGGCATAAAAGATTTGGGATCTTCAGCATTAATTCTACATTCAATCGCATGACCTTTAATTTCAATATCACTTTGTTTAATTGAAAGCGGTTTGCCGGCTGCAATTAAAATTTGTTCCCTAATTAGATCAACTCCAGTTATCATTTCAGTAACAGGATGTTCTACTTGAATACGGGTATTCATTTCAATGAAATAAAATTCACCATTTTCAAATAAAAATTCGAATGTGCCTGCACCTCGGTAGCCAATCTCGATACATGCATTAACGCAACGCTCACCGATGAATTTACGCATTTTAGGTGTAATACCAACAGCAGGAGCTTCTTCAACAACTTTCTGATGTCGTCTTTGCATTGAGCAGTCTCGTTCACCTAAATAAACTGCATTTCCTTGACCATCAGAAAGTACTTGGATTTCAATATGACGAGGATTTTCAAGGAATTTTTCCATGTAAACCATATCATTGTTGAAAGCAGTTTTGGCTTCTAACTTAGTCATTTTAATTGATTGTTCAAGATCTTTTTCTTCACGAACAATACGCATACCACGACCGCCACCGCCGCCAGAAGCTTTAATGATAACAGGATAGCCAATTTGCTTGGCAATTTGTTTATTAATTTCAATATCGCTACTTAGAGGACCATCTGAACCAGGTACACAAGGAACACCTGCTTTTTTCATGGCGTGAATTGCTGATACTTTATCACCCATAAGGCGAATAGTATCTGGTTTAGGACCAACAAAAATAAATCCAGATCGCTCAACTTGTTCAGCAAAATCTGCATTTTCAGATAAGAAACCATAACCAGGATGAATTGCAGCTGCTCCGGTTACTTCCGCAGCTGAAATTAATGCAGGAACGTTAAGGTAACTTTTTACTGATGCTGCTGGACCAATACAGACGGTTTCGTCTGCAAGTAATACATGTTTTAAGTCTTTATCTGCCGTAGAATGAACGGCGACAGTTTTTATTCCAAGTTCTTTACATGCTCGTAAGATACGTAGAGCTATTTCTCCACGATTCGCAATAAGAATTTTATCAAGCATATTCAATCTCTTAATCGTATTGTCAATAATAAATTCAGATTATTCAATGATGAATAGTGGCTGATCAAATTCAACTGGTTGACCATTTTCAACCAATATGGCTTTTATTGTACCAGCTTTTTCTGATTCAATTTGGTTCATCATTTTCATCGCTTCAACGATGCAAAGCACATCGCCAACATTTACTGTTTGGCCAATTTCAACAAAAGCTTTTGATTCAGGGCTCGGTGTACGATAAAAAGTTCCAACCATTGGGGATTTAATTGTTGTACCATCAGTTACCACATTATCAGTTACAACTTCTGTTTGAACGGTTGGAGCAACAACAACAGGAGCTGGTTGAGGAATTTGAATATTTTGTACTGGCGCCGAATAGTTTGTAGTAGGAGCAGCACGACTAATACGAACTGATTCCTCACCTTCAGAAATTTCAAGCTCTGAAATACCTGACTCTTCAACTAATTCAATTAATTTTTTAATTTTGCGTATATCCATGAATTACACCGTGTTTATTTGATATAAGTAACAATTATTTAAATGCATCCTTATTATCGGCTAAAGGTTTTCTAGTCGGTAATAAAGTTGTAACTCAACATTAACGCGGAAGAATACACTGTAAAACAGATTTTGTCATTATATATCTCCTTTACAATCACTTGTTATACTATTTTCTAGGTATTATTTTATAATTGCGATACAATATTGAGCGTCAATTACTATTGAGATTTGCTATGGTTTGAAAGGCTTAAATTATACTCCATTTAGCCTTAATAAAGTTGAAAATATCTATTTTTTGATTCCATGGTTGTTTTTTAATACTGAAATATACTTAAACAAGATTAATTCTAGGAAGAGTTTTTATTATGTTCAAAAAAGTTCGTGGCTTGTTTTCAAATGATTTATCGATCGATTTAGGTACAGCAAATACACTTATTTATGTTAAAGGACAAGGTATCGTATTAAACGAACCTTCAGTTGTAGCGATTCGCCAAGATCATCGCACAGGCACTCCAAAAAGTGTTGCTGCTGTTGGGCATGCTGCGAAACTAATGTTAGGGCGAACACCTGGCAATATAGCAGCCATTAGACCAATGAAAGATGGTGTTATTGCCGATTTTTCTGTCACTGAAAAAATGTTACAGTACTTTATTCGCCAAGTTCATAGTCATAGTTTTTTAAGACCAAGCCCACGCGTACTTGTTTGTGTTCCTGTTGGTGCTACGCAAGTTGAACGTCGTGCTATCCGAGAGTCAGCATTAGGCGCAGGGGCACGCGAGGTGTATTTAATTGAAGAGCCAATGGCGGCAGCTATTGGTGCTGATTTGCCTGTATCTGCACCTACTGGTTCAATGGTTGTTGATATTGGTGGTGGAACTACCGAAGTGGCTGTTATTTCACTAAATGGTGTTGTTTATTCCGCATCTGCACGTATTGGTGGTGACCGATTTGATGAAGCGATTATTAATTACGTCCGTCGCAATTATGGTTCTTTAATTGGTGAGGCAACCGCCGAAAAAATAAAACATGTTATTGGTAGCGCTTACCCTGGCGATGAAGTCCTCGAAATTGAAGTTCGTGGACGCAACCTTGCTGAAGGTGTGCCGCGTAGCTTTACTTTAAACTCTAATGAAATTTTAGAAGCGCTACAAGAACCATTAAGTGGTATTGTTAGTGCGGTAAAAGTTGCATTAGAGCAGTGCCCTCCTGAGCTTGCTTCTGATATTTCAGAACATGGTATGGTTTTAACCGGTGGTGGTGCTTTATTACGCAATATTGATAAGTTATTATCAGCTGAAACAGGTATTCATGTTGTAGTAGCAGAAGATCCACTAACATGTGTTGCCAGAGGCGGTGGCAAGGCGTTAGATATGGTCGATATGCATGGCGGTGATCTATTTAGTGAAGAGTAATTAATAATTTATTGTTAATTAGTTTCATTTTGATAAAACAATAGCTAATCATGCATCTCATATTTTTCCCGCCGACAATCGTGTCGGCGGAGTCATATTTTGAAATAATTAGATCTTGAGCTTTAAACAGGTAAGTACTGGCAATGAAATTACTTTTTTCTAAACGCTCCCCTCTTAGTGTACAATTATTTACTTCTCTGGCGTTAGCCTTGGCTCTAATTGTATTAGATGTCAATTATCGCCCATTTAAAGAAATTCGTTATTATTTAGATACCATCATTTCGCCACTATATTTTGTTTCAAATGCACCAAAGTCGTCGTTTGATTCTCTTTACGAGATGTCCAAAACACGAGAAACATTAATAAATGAAAATACAAATTTACATGCAGACTTATTACAACAAAAAAACGATCTATTATTACTTGAGCATTTAAAACATGAAAATGATAGGCTTCGTGAATTGTTAGGTTCTCCTTTAAGACATGATGAACAGAAAATGGCTGCACAAGTATTGCTTATAGATACTGATCCTTATGTTTATCAATTCGTTGTAAATAAAGGTAAACAAGATGGTGTTTATGTTGGGCAGCCTGTAGTGGATGAAAAAGGAATTGTTGGGCAAATTTATGAAACAGCTCAATCAACTAGTCGTGCTATTTTATTGTGTGATTATCAACATGCGATACCCGTACAAGTATTAAGAAACGACATTGGTATGATTGCTGTGGGAAACGGGTGTAGTAATGACTTAACATTAGAATTTATGCCTAATAACGTTGATGTAAAGGTCGGCGATGTTTTAGTTACTTCAGGGCTTGATGGCCGTTTTCCAGAAGGATATCCGGTAGCTGTAGTTAGTTCAGTAAAACTTGATATTACAGATGCTACTCCTGTTATTACAGCTACACCTACAGCTGATTTGAAACGTTTACGTTATTTATTGTTATTGTGGGGAAATCAAGGAGTAAAACATGAGGGCTCGTAATCGAATAATGATTATTTGGATAACGCTATTTATTGGCTTATGTTTACAAATCATTCCGTGGTCTCCATCATATAGCGTATTTAAACCACATATATTGATTTTGATTTTTGCTTATTGGCTAATAGCTCTTCCTCATCGAGTTGGGATTGGTACTGCTTTTGTATTTGGAGCCATAATGGATCTATGTACTGGTTCTATTTTGGGAGTTCATGCTTTTATATATTCATTTATTGCTTACTTATTTGTTTTTAAATTCCAATTGATACGTAATTTAGCTTTATGGCAACAGTCGTTTATCATCTTTGGGATATCAGTATGTTATAATTTACTGGTATTTTTATTTCAAGTCAGCATTTATCATACTATAACAATATCGCCATTGATTTTTATATCAAGCTGTGTTGATGGTCTATTATGGGTTGTCATTTATCTATTTTTGCGGCTAATAAGACGAAGCTTTGCTATCAATTAAAAAGGAATCTTATGTCTGTTGAATTATTAATGAATATAACGCCATCTGAAACTCGAGTTGCTTATATCGAAGATGGTGTATTGCAAGAGATCCATGTTGATCGTGAGTCTAGACGCGGTATTGTTGGGAATATTTATAAAGGTAAAATAATCCGTATTTTGCCTGGTATGCAAGCCGCTTTTGTAGACATTGGTCTTGATAAAGCTGCCTTTTTGCATGCATCAGATATTATGCCTCATACTGAGTGCGTATCAGATACAGAGCAAGAACAATTTCAAGTAAAAGATATCTCTGAACTTGTCCGCCAAGGGCAGGATTTAATGGTACAAGTAGTTAAAGATCCATTGGGAACTAAAGGGGCAAGGCTTACAACCGATATTACTTTGCCATCACGTTATTTGGTATTAATGCCTGGATCAAATTCTGCGCATGTAGCCACATCACAACGCATAGAAAGTGAACAAGAACGTGAAAGATTAAAAAATATTGTTGAGCAATATGTGACAACAGAGGCTGGTTTTATTGTTAGAACGGCTGCAGAAGGTGCAAGTGCGCATGAGTTAGAGCAAGATGCTAATTTTTTAAAGCGACTTTGGACTAAAATTCAAGAACGTATGGCTCGTCCAGTAAGTAAAAATCTTGTTTATGGGGAATTGGCATTATCACAACGTGTATTGCGCGATTTTGTTGGTGATCCAATTGAGCGAATTTTAGTGGATTCGAAATTAACATATGATTTATTAGTTGAATTTACGCAAGAATTTATGCCCGAGGTAACCAATAAATTATCTCACTATCGTGGTAATATTCCTATTTTTGATCTTTATGATACCGAAAATGAGATTCAAAGAGCATTAGAGCGTAAAGTCAAATTGAAGTCTGGCGGATATTTAATTATTGATCAAACCGAAGCCATGACTACTATTGATATCAATACTGGTGCATTTGTAGGACATCGGAATTTAGAAGAGACGATTTTTAATACTAATATTGAAGCAACAATAGCGATTGCCCGTCAATTACGTTTGCGTAATTTAGGGGGAATTATTATTATCGATTTTATCGACATGCAAGAAGATCTGCACCGTGAACGGGTGTTACAATCGCTCCATGATTCTTTATCTAAAGATAGGGCTAGAACAACTGTTAATTTATTTTCGAGTTTAGGATTGGTCGAAATGACCCGCAAGCGAACACGTGAAAGTATAGGGCATATTCTATGTGAAGAATGTCCAGCATGTAAAGGTCGTGGCATGGTTAAATCGGTAGAAACAGTTTGCAACGAAATTTTACGTGATATTGTTCGTGTTTATAAAGCTCATCACTCTGAATACTTTTTAGTTTATGCATCGACTGCTGTAGCTAATGCTTTAACTAATGATGAATCTCATGCTTTAGCTGAAGTTGAGGTGTTTGTGGGTAAACGCGTTGAAGTAAAAGTTGAACCACTTTATATTCAAGAACAATATGATGTTGTATTAATGTAGAAGCAATGTCTTGTAAAAAAGTTTCCGGTAACTATACGTTTCAGTATAAAAATAATGAAAGTTAAATAATTGTGATGATCAACTAGTCATAATCGATTATCAAAAAACTTCTATTAACAATTAGAATTTAAGGAATTTATGATAGTAACTCAAGTGAGTGAACGACTACTCAACCCAAACAATCTAAGCCAACAAGATCTTTCGCATTTACTTGATATGCTGAGCTCAAGGAAAATTGATTTTGGTGACTTGTATTTTCTATCTGGTTATTATGAAAACTGGTTACTTGAAGATGGTATTATAAAAAATGCCTCATTTCACCGTGACCAGGGTGTTGGCGTTAGGGCCATTGTTGGTGAAAAAACAGGGTTTGCTTATACTGATCAGCTTTCATTAGCGAGGTTAGAACAAAGTATATTCGCAGCCAATTCAATAACTAAAATACAAACACCTATCAAAGTGACGCCATTTAAATCTGCTCAAACAGTATCTATATACTCGTCAATCAATCCGATCAATTCTTTTTCTAAAGAACAGAAAATTGAATTGTTGCAACAAATTGACCACTTAGCACGCTCAATCGATCCTAGAGTTATTGAAGTTTCAGCCAGTTTGACTGGAAGTTATGAAGATATTTTAATAGCAGCAACTGATGGTACATTAAAAGCTGACATTCGTCCTTTGGTGCGTTTATCCGTTTCAGTTTTGGTTGAAAAAGAGGGTAGACGTGAGCGAGGAAGTAGTGGGGGCGGTGGTCGATTTGGGTATGAATATTTTTTAACAATCAACCCAAAAACATCAGAAAATTATGCTGACAGCTATGCCCGAGAAGCCGTGCGTCAAGCACTTGTTTCTCTTTCTGCTAAAGCCGCACCAGCAGGAACAATGCCTGTTGTTTTAGGTGCTGGTTGGCCTGGCGTTTTGTTACATGAGGCTGTAGGCCATGGCTTAGAAGGCGATTTTAATCGTAAAAACAGTTCAGTTTTTTCTGGAAAAATTGGTGAACAAGTTACTTCAGAAGTTTGTACTATTGTTGATGATGGCACGATTGAAAATCGCCGTGGCTCACTATCTATTGATGACGAAGGTACTCCAAGTCAAAAAACAGTGCTTATTGAAAATGGTATTTTAAAAGGCTATATGTTTGATAAGCTTAACGCAAAATTGATGAATACATGTTCAACTGGTAATGGTCGTCGTGAAGGATATGCATACTTACCTATGCCAAGAATGACCAATACCTATATGTTGGCAGGAAATTCCTCTTTTGACGATATCATTAGTAGCGTCGATTATGGTCTTTATGCACCTAATTTTGCTGGTGGACAAGTAGATATCACCTCTGGTAAGTTTGTGTTTTCAACTTCAGAAGCTTACTTAATTGAAAAGGGAAAAATAACAACTCCGGTTAAAGGTGCAACGTTAATTGGTTCAGGTATAGAAACTATGCAGCAAATATCTATGGTAGGTAATGATCTAGCATTAGATTCTGGTGTAGGTGTTTGTGGTAAAGCAGGGCAGAGCGTACCTGTTGGGGTTGGGCAACCCACTTTAAAAGTAGATAATTTAACCGTTGGTGGTACCATTAACCACTAATAATACTTTAATGGGATTTAAAAATAGATGGAAACAATAATTACACTTTATCATGCGTTTGTTAACATGGATATAGTAACGCTTTCAAATCCTAATGTGCTATGGACACTATATGGAATGTTGTTTGTTATTATTCTTTTAGAAAATGGCGTTTTACCGGCGGCTTTTTTACCTGGAGACAGTCTATTATTCCTAACAGGTGTATTAATTAGCCAAAATGTATTTCATTTTGGTTTAATTAATTTTATTTTAATTGCCGGTGCAGCTTTAGGTACTTGGTTAGGCTATGCTCAAGGACTTTGGCTTGGTAATACTAAGCTTGTTCAAAGTTGGATGGCGCATATACCTGAAAAATATCATCATAAATCTGAAGTATTATTCCATAAGTATGGATTACAAGCGCTATTTATTGGGAGATTTATTGCCTTTGTACGTACATTATTACCGATGATGGCTGGATTATCAGGACTACATAGTCGAAAATTCCATATTTATAATATAATCAGTGCTACATTATGGATTTTCTTTATTGTGACATTAGGTTACCTATTTGGGTTATCACCAATTTTCAAGGAATATGAAAAGCAAATCATGTCTCTGCTAATGCTAATACCGGTTTTATTGTTAGTGTTAGGGTTACTTTTTTCAATTTTTCTTGCTGTTAAGCGCTCTTTAAGCAATAAAAAACAATCTAAAATTGGATTAAACAATAAAAAGAAGTAGAAAGTGAAATTAACCGATAAGCCGGGTTCTGTCGTGGACAATCATTCCTCTAGGCTAATACTCACGCATTAGCTCAAGCAGTCTACCCGGATTCAACGCGGGCCACGCCAATGAATCCCTATTTGACCTTGCTCCGAGTGGAGTTTACCGTGCCACAACTGTTACCAGTTGCGCGGTGTGCTCTTACCACACCCTTTCACCCTTACCTGATCTTATAAAATAAGCCATCGGCGGTTTACTCTCTGTTGCACTAGTCGTGAATTTTCGCTCTCGCCAAAACCCCCCAGGCGTTACCTGGCACTCTGCCCTATGGAGCCCGGACTTTCCTCCCCTCTGTTTGTTTCTTTATAAAAACAACAAAGCAGCGATTGTCTGGTTAATTTCGTTGATGAGTATAACCTAAAGCGCAATTTTGTCCAGAGCTGTCTTATCTATAGAAGATAGATGAGTGAAGTTTAAACCTTTGTAAGGTAATGTAACTAAATAGAATTGAAACATCAAATTTATAGCACATCTTATTAGTGATGAGCTATAAAAACAGAATTTATTACCATTTTTTTTGTCTTTGGTTTTCATCATAATTGAACCAAGTTACTACTCCTTTAGATATAATAATATCAAGCTTTCCTTCAACAATATTGTATTGTGTTTCACCAATTAACATATGGCTTGTTGAGCTCTTTTTAGTATACTGATATGTCCACTGTGTTTCGTTGCTATTAATAACTGTTTTTGCTGTTGGCTCACCAAATAAAGACAAAATTTGAGATTCAGTTGATGACCCTTCAACAATTTTGCTTACTTTTTCGTTATTAAGCGGTGAACCTTGCTCATAAAGATTTTTTTGTGCGCACGCTGATAAAGCAAGTATAGAACAAGTGATGAGAAGAAATTTCTTAATATTTTTCATAATATAGTTGCCTATTGTGTTAATTTGTAGTTGATGTGAAATATGAATTGATAATAGCATATGTTTTATAACGTTCAAGATGGAACAACTGAAGGCATGACTAAAAAATCTAATTCTTCAGTGCTGAATTTTTTAATGTAAAAATATTTTCTTCTTTATACTATTTTTTAGATCTTATTTCTATTTTTTAATTTCCTTAGTTTATAACCATAAGTATCTATGCTATGCTTTTCTATCAATAAAAAAGAGAATTTGATAATTTAATTATGCTTGTTGAAAATGAAAAGATTGTCGTTTTAGTATTTATTTTAATCAATTTTTAGTGATAGTATTTAAGTAGCTATTTACTATGAATAATCAGTTAGGCTTTTAAGTTTAATATATACAGATATTAAAGATTTTTTAACAATTATAAATAAACCCAAAAAGATAGTTAGTGTTATCATATAAGCTGCGATATACTTTAACGCTAGTAAAATTTAGTTGCTATGGAATAACCAATGGAAAAACAGTTTCAATTAACAAATAGTAAAGAGATTATTGCTTATTTAGTTCAACAATTCCCAAATTGTTTTACCCTTGAAGGCGAGGCAAAACCATTAAAGATTGGAATTTTTCAAGATATTATTTCTCGTTTAGAAGGTAATGACGAACTTAGTAAAACTAAACTCCGTGCTGCACTTCGTTCATATACAATGAGTTGGCGTTACTTATACAGTATAAAAGAAGGAGTCAATCGTGTAGATTTAGATGGTAATCCTACTGAAGTCATCAACCAAGAACAGATGGATCATGCGCAGCAACAGTTGAAAGAGAGCAAAGAAAAAGCTAAAGAGCGTTTTAAAGAACGTGAAAAAGAAAAACGTAAAGCTACTCGTATGCTTCCTAAAAAAGCTAAAACTTTAAAAATTGGTGATTTTGTTAAAGTCGTAGTAGGTAATAAACCTATAAAAGTACAAGTCATTAATATCGAAAAAGAGCATATTAAGGTAAAGGTTGGTGCAGGTATGGAGTTAACAGTCAAACCTGAACATATTATCAATAAGTAGAGAATTTAAATGAATAAATTACTCATTATTACACTTAGCCTTATTTTTGGTATTTTAGGCCAAAGTGTTCAGGCGAAACCGCAAACTAATGAACAGATACCAGTTCTAAAGCAAGATGATATCCACCAGGTTGTTGCTAAACGTGTAACGAATTTTTTTACTCAATCACATTATCGCAATTTTGCTTTGGATGGCGCTTTTTCTGCTCAGATTTTCGATCGCTATTTCAAATTATTAGATGGTAATAAATCCATATTCATTCAAAGTGATGTTTCTAACTTTAGAAATAGGCAAGAATCTTTAGGTCAAGAGCTAGTCGATGGCAATTTAAAAACGGCTTATGATATTTACAACCTTTTTTTGAAAAAACGTTATGACCGTTATCAATATGCTCTTGAGGTTTTACAACGTCCAATGGATTTTTCTGCCAATGATGAAATTGATTTTAATCGTGAAGAAATTGCTTGGCCGACTTCAGAAAGCGAACTTAATGCTTATTGGGATAAGCGTGTTAAATATGATGAGTTGAGTTTATCTTTATCAGGAAAAAACGAAAAAGAGATCCGAGAAGTTTTAAGCAAACGTTATAATCGCGTTTTAAAAACAATAATGCAATCAAATAATGAAGATGCTTTTCAAGTATTTATGAATGCATTTGCTAGGGAAATCGATCCTCACACTAGCTATTTGGCACCACGTAAAAAACGAGATTTTGATTCTGAAATGAGTTTATCATTCGAGGGCATTGGCGCAACGTTAAGTCAGCAAGATGACTATACTGTGATTATGTCTTTTGTAACAGGTGGACCAGCTGAAAAAAGTAAGTTACTTACCGTCGGTGATAAAATTATTGGAGTAGGTCAAAGTAATTCAGCGATTGAAGATGTCATTGGTTGGCGATTGGATGATGTTGTCGATAAAATTCGTGGGCCTAAAGGCACTGTCGTAAAACTAGAAATTTTACCTGCTGGTAATAATAGTAAGACAAAAGTAATTGAACTTACTCGTGATAAAATTCGTTTTGAAGATCGAGAAGCAAAATTAAAGACCATTGATAATCCACGTGGTAAAGTTGGCGTTATTGAAATACCAAGTTTCTATATGGGATTAACGGAAAAAGTTGAAGGACTCTTATCAAAAGCAAATAAAGAAAATTTGCAAGGTTTAGTTATTGATTTGCGTGATAATGGTGGTGGTTCGTTAGCCGAAGTTATCAATTTAACTGGCTTATTTATTGATACTGGACCAGTTGTTCAGGTACGTGATAATTTACAAAAAGTCATCACTTACAATGATAAGAATAAAGGTATCGAATACACAGGGCCACTTGTTGTTATGATTAATCGTTATAGTGCATCAGCATCAGAAATATTTTCTGCCGCTATGCAAGATTATGGGCGTGCATTAATAGTTGGTGAAACCACTTATGGTAAGGGAACCGTCCAAACTTCTCGTAACATCTCTTATCCGGTTGATGCAAGACTACATCCAAATTGGCCTGAACTTGGTGGAGCTCAATATACTATTCAGAAGTTTTATCGTATCAATGGTGGTAGTACTCAATTAAAAGGAGTTGAGCCAGATATTGAAATGAATAAAATTAAGTATGTTGATGAAACGGGAGAACGTTTTTTAGATAACGCACTACCGTGGGATAAAATACCATCCGCTGATTATTTGGCTCTTGCCAATATTAAGCCATTGTTGCCTGATTTAGAATCACAACATTTAGCCAGGATTTCACATAATCCTGAATTTATGTATATTGATGAAGATATCAAACGATTTAATGATAAAAAAGATCGTCAATATATTGTTTCACTTAATAAGAAAAAACGAGAAGTAGAACAAAAAAATAATGAGGAACGTGATTTAAAAAGAACTAATGAGCGTTTAAATAAAGCAGGTTTACCATCAATTGCCAAACTAGATGATTTACCAAAAGATTATAAACAACCTGATCCTTACTTAGATGAATCTATCGAGATACTTCTTGATTTTGCACCTAAGTATCCGAAAATTGAAGGTGGTAGTTCTATTAACAATATTATTTCTTTTGATAAACCAATCGAAAAGGCTAATTAATAATAAATAATGGGAGATAATATGATGGATTTGAATTTAAGATATGCTTTAGTCACAACTATTGCCGTGTTAGCTGTGTTAGCAACATTTGGTTTTATTGTTTGTATGAATTAAAAAAGCTTGATTAATTATTTAGTGATCATTATAGTATGCAACCTGCTTTTGAAAAGCAGGTTCTAATAATGAGGTGAGGTGTCCGAGTGGTTGAAGGAGCACGCCTGGAAAGTGTGTATACGGCAACGTATCAAGGGTTCGAATCCCTTCCTCACCGCCATAAATATTTAGTCATTAAAAGATAGAACCATTAGGCTCATATCACAATACAATTAGCTATTAGATTACTTTAATAGTTCTCAATTTAGAGTCGTTATCTAAAATGACAAACAATACCTTCCTCTCCTTAATCATTTGGAGCCATTATGGAAAACTTACGCACAGTTCAAGACTTTATACGTTGGACAGCATCACAACTTAGTCTATCAGATGTCTTTTTAGGTCATGGTACAGATAATCCTATTGACGAGTCTAAACAATTAATTTTAGCAACGTTAGGATTATCGTTGTTTATTCCTGAAGAATTTTATTCTACAAATCTAACTAATGATGAAAAAAGTCAAATTATTGATATTATTCAAAAGCGAATAAAAGATCGCGTACCAACTCCTTATTTAACTAATCAAGCTTGGTTTTGTGGACATGCTTTTTATGTGGATGAGCGTGTATTAATTCCTCGTTCTCCTATTGGTGAACTAATTGATAACCATTTTGAGCAAATAATATTAACTGAACCTAAAAACATTTTAGATCTATGTACTGGTAGTGGCTGTATAGGGATTGCTTGCGCTTATGAATTTGCTGATGCTCAAGTTGATATAACTGATATTTCATTAGAAGCATTAGATATCGCCCAAACAAATATTGAGATGCACGAAATGGATTTTCAAGTTACTCCTATTTTGTCAGATCTATTTGATGATGTGCCTGAAAAACAATACGATCTGATTGTCACTAATCCGCCTTATGTTGATAGTGAAGATATGAGTGATTTGCCAGATGAGTTTTTATATGAACCTAAATTAGCATTAGAAGCGGGCTTTGATGGTTTAGATCTGGTAAAAAAAATTTTACGAGATGCGATAAATTATTTAACACCAGCAGGTGTATTAGTTTGTGAAGTCGGCAATAGTTGGGTTAGCTTACAACAACAATATCCCGATGTCCCTTTTAATTGGATAGAATTTGAACGTGGTGGGTTGGGTGTATTTTCTATCACACGTGAAGAACTGATTCAATATCATTACTGTTTTAAATAAGCTGTTTTTAATCATTGGAATAAATTTATTATGGCTGGAAACTCAATCGGAAAATTATTCAAAGTAACCACATTTGGTGAATCACACGGAGTAGCATTAGGGTGTGTTGTCGATGGTGTTCCTCCTGGACTTGCGTTAACAGAATCAGACATGCAAAATGATCTTGATCGTCGTAGACCTGGCTCATCTCGTTATACAACTCAACGCCGAGAAGCAGATCAAGTCAAAATTTTGTCAGGCGTATTTGAAGGTGTTACAACTGGGACGAGTATTGGTTTACTTATTGAAAATACCGATCAACGTTCTCAAGATTATAGTAAAATTAAAGATATCTTCAGACCAAGCCATGCAGATTACACTTATCAAAATAAATATGGCATACGCGATTATCGCGGTGGCGGTCGCTCCTCTGCTCGTGAAACGGCTATGAGAGTTGCTGCCGGTGCTATTGCAAAAAAATATCTACAAGAAAAGCTTGGCATTACTATTCGTGGTTATTTGGCTCAGATGGGTGATGTAAAATGTGAATTGAAAGACTGGCAACAAGTTGAACTCAATCCATTTTTTTGCGCAGATGAGAGTAAATTAGGTGCACTTGAACAGCTGCTTCGGTCATTAAAAAAAGAGGGTGACTCAATAGGTGCGAAAGTTTGCATTGTTGCTGAAAATATTCCAGTAGGACTTGGCGAACCTGTATTTGATAAACTAGATGCTGATCTTGCGCATGCACTAATGAGTATTAATGCCGTGAAAGGTGTAGAAATTGGCGATGGTTTTGCTGTTGTGAATAAACGTGGTAGCGAAAATCGTGATGAAATAACACCTAAAGGCTTTTTATCTAATCATGCCGGTGGGATTTTAGGTGGTATTAGTTCAGGACAAACCATATCAGCTAGCATAGCTCTTAAACCCACGCCTAGTATAGAAATTCCAGGTAAATCAGTTAATATTTTGGGTGAAAGCGTTGAAGTATCTACACATGGTCGACATGATCCATGTGTTGGCATTCGAGCTGTACCAATTGCTGAAGCAATGGTTGCTATTGTGCTGATGGATCACTACCTTCGTTATCGGGCTCAATGTGGTGATGTAAATAAATTATGAGTTATGATCTGCTTATTTTACTTTTTCTGATTGCTGCTTTGGCCGGTTTTATTGATTCTATTGCTGGCGGAGGTGGTTTATTAACTGTCCCTGCATTACTTGCTGTTGGACTGCCACCAGCTAGTGCATTGGCAACCAATAAATTGCAAAGTTGCGGTGGTTCGTTTTCTGCTAGCCTATATTTTATCCGGCAGCATATGGTAGATTTAAAACAACAAAAATGGGCAATCGTTTTTGCTTTTGTTGGTTCAGCAATTGGAACATTATCTGTGATGCGTATCCAAGCTGATTTTTTAAAATTATTATTACCAATTTTAACTATTAGCGTTGGGCTCTATTTTTTACTTTCTCCAACTATTGGAGAAAACGACCGTAACAGTCGCCTTTCACTTATTCAATTCGCATTAATTCCTGCCTTTGGTATTGGTTTTTATGATGGCTTTTTTGGCCCTGGAGCTGGTTCATTTTATGCGTTAGCTTATATCACGTTAGCTGGTTTTAATTTAACTAAAGCGACTGCACATACCAAAGTACTAAACTTTACCTCAAATTTGGCCGGCTTGTTGTTTTTTATTATAGGGGGCGAAGTAATATGGTCAATTGGATTGGTTATGTTAGTTGGTCAATTTATAGGAGCAAGGCTTGGTGCTAAAATGGTTATCGCCAAAGGTCGTAAATTAATTCGACCAATGTTAATCACAGTTTCGACTCTTATGAGTATAAAATTAATTTACGAAAATTTTTTTAATTGCTTATAAGTTAAATAATTTATATTTTATTCTATCTAAAGTAATTTTATTATCAATTTTATTGCTTCAAATTTTTACCTTTCATAATTCATTGTATTAAATTTTCTGTCAAAAACTTTCCGGTAACTATATGTTTGAGTATAAAATAGCAACAAATATTTACTTCACTTAAATATTATATAGTATATATTTGTGTCATATAAGATAGTTTGTGTTAACTCGTCAACCGATATTATGAAACTTCAACAATTACGCTACATTTTAGAAATTGCACGTTCAGGCTCAATTAATGAAGCAGCTAAGAATTTATATATTACTCAGCCAAGCTTATCAACAGCGGTGAAAGATCTAGAGGCTGAATTTGGTATTGAGATTTTTGTGCGCAGTTCTAAAGGAGTTTCACTTTCACCTGATGGCGTTGAGTTTTTAGGTTATGCCAAACAAGTTCTAGATCAAGCTGAGCTATTAAAACAGCACTACTCAAAAAAAGAACCCTCTAAGCAGTTATGTAGTATATCCACTCAGCATTACGCTTTTGCGGTTAATGCTTTTGTTAATTTAATTAAAAATAATCAAACAGATGAGTATGAGTTTACGCTTAGGGAAACAAAAACATATGATATTATCACCGATGTAGCTAATTTACGTAGTGAAGTTGGTATCTTGTATTTGAATGATTTTAATCAAAAAGTGATTTTACGGTTACTGAAAGAACATAGATTAACCTTTAACCCACTTTTTGAAGCTAATCCTCATGTATTTATTAGTACTCATCATCCATTAGCATCCATGAAGTTATTATCTTTAGATGATTTAGAGGATTACCCTTATCTCTCATTTGAGCAGGGCGAGTATAACTCATTCTATTTTTCTGAAGAAATTTTAAGTACGGTTTATCATAAAAAGAGTATACACGTTAGTGATAGAGCAACCTTATTTAACCTATTGCACGGACTTAATGGTTATACCATTAGTACAGGGGTTTTAAGTGCTGACTTAAACGGATCTGATATTTTATCAATACCGTTAGATGTAGAAGAAAAAATCCTAATAGGCTGGATCACATCACAAAAGGCTCAACTAAGCTTATCGGCTCAAAATTATATTGAGGCGCTAAAAAAACTAATTCAAGAAGAGTATGGTTTTGAACTTAAGTAAATATTGCTGTTAACTAAATAAATCAAATTGCTATTTTTATAGATTTCAGTATAATTTCCTCGCTCATATATTCACTATATGGGCACCGAGGAATGTCTGAATTAGAGATCGGTCATTCCATTTTTTATATTTATTTTAAGAGGTTTATTATGTCTCTAACTGTAGAAGCTAAAGCGAAAATCGTTGCCGAATATGGTCGTGGCACTAACGACACTGGTTCAACAGAGGTTCAAGTTGCTCTTTTAACTGCACGTATTAATGATTTACAAGGTCATTTTTCTGAGCATAAAAAAGATCACCATAGCCGTCGTGGTCTATTACGTATGGTGTCTAGCCGTCGTAAATTATTAGATTATTTACGTCGTAAAGATATTGAACGTTATAACCAATTGATTAAAAAACTAGGTTTACGTCGCTAATTGACAATCTACTTGAAAAGAGGCTTAGGCCTCTTTTTCGTTGTGAAAAATCGATGCTCTGATATAATATGGAGCGTTAAAAATTATTATTTTATGTAAGCCAACAAAGTAAAGATTATATCTCATGTTTCGCGCGACTAATGAGAGCTCTATAATTTATAGATTTGTCATTAGTCGTGACAGTGAAATAATCTTTTTGTTGTATATATCCCACATTGTTGAAGAGAGTATCAATAAGCGTAGCGTAATGCTGCGTCCTGTCGAAATATCAAACTTCAACATAACAAATAACAAGAGGACACTATTTTGTTTAATCCGACATGTCAAAAATTTCAATATGGTCGTCATACCGTGACTTTAGAAACTGGTATTATGGCTCGTCAAGCAACCGCAGCTGTTATGGTTAATATGGATGATACTGCTGTATTTGTCACGGTTGTTGCAAATAAAAAAGTAAAAGAAGGTCAAGACTTCTTCCCATTAACAGTTAATTACCAAGAACGTACCTATGCTGCAGGGCGTATTCCTGGTGGATTTTTTAAACGTGAAGGTCGTCCAAGTGAAGGTGAAACTCTAATTGCACGTTTAATCGACCGCCCGCTTCGTCCATTATTTCCTGAAGGATTTGTTAATGAAATCCAAATTATTGCAACCGTTGTTTCGGTTAATCCCGAGGTGAGCCCTGACCTAGTTGCAATGATTGGCGCTTCTGCTGCACTTTGCTTATCTGGTGTTCCATTCCACGGTCCTATTGGTGCTGCACGTGTTGGCTTTATTAATGATGAATTTGTATTAAATCCATCAGTAAAAGAGCTTGCAGCCAGTCGTCTAGATTTAGTTGTTGCGGGCACAAAAAGTGCAGTATTAATGGTTGAATCTGAAGCTGATTTACTCACTGAAGATCAAATGTTAGCAGCGGTAGTATTTGGTCATGAACAACAACAAGTTGTTATTGATAATATTAACGAATTTGTAGAAAAAGCCAATTGTGAAAAATGGGATTGGGTAGCACCGGCTAAAAATGAGGTGCTATATAATGCCATTGTTGAATTAGCTAAAGATCGTTTGGGCGAAGCTTATCGTATTACTGAAAAGCAAGCACGTTATGCACAAATCGATTTAATTAAAGAAGAAGTTTTAGCTGTACTAAAAGAACAAAATGACGAGCTTGATGAAAACGAAGTGATTAATATTATTGTTGAGTTGGAAAGTCAAATTGTTCGTAAGCGTGTTATTGCTGGTGAACCGCGTATTGATGGTCGTGAAAAAGATATGATTCGTGCACTTGATATCCGTACTAATGTCTTACCAAGAACTCATGGTAGTGCACTGTTTACACGTGGTGAAACTCAGGCACTAGTTACTGCAACATTAGGTACTGAGCGTGACGCACAAATCATTGATGAGTTAACTGGTGAATATACCGAACGGTTCTTACTTCATTACAATTTCCCTCCATACTCTGTTGGCGAAACAGGCATGGTTGGCTCACCAAAACGCCGAGAAATTGGTCATGGTCGCCTAGCTAAACGAGGTGTTGCGGCTGTAATGCCAAGCCGTGAAGAATTTCCATATACTGTTCGAGTAGTGTCTGAAATTACTGAGTCAAATGGTTCATCTTCAATGGCTTCTGTTTGTGGTGCTTCACTTGCTCTTATGGATGCAGGGGTACCAATCAAATCATCTGTTGCTGGTATTGCAATGGGATTAGTAAAAGAAGGTGATCAGTTTGTCGTATTGTCAGATATTCTTGGTGACGAAGACCACCTTGGTGATATGGACTTTAAAGTAGCAGGTACACGCGAAGGTGTAAGTGCATTGCAAATGGATATCAAAATTGAAGGTATAACCAAAGAAATTATGCAAGTAGCACTTAATCAAGCTAAAGGTGCTCGTTTACATATTTTAGGTGTAATGGAACAAGCAATTAATAAGCCTCGCCAAGAAATTTCAGAGTTTGCACCACGTATTTATACAATGAATGTAAATCCTGACAAAATTCGCGATATTATCGGTAAAGGTGGCGCAACAATTCGGGCTTTAACCGAAGAAACAGGAACAACTATTGAAATCACTGATGATGGTACTGTTAAGATTGCAGCTTCAGATGGCAATAAAGCCAAAGATGCTATGGCACGTATTACTAACTTAGTTGCTGATGTCGAAATTGGTAAAATTTATACAGGTAAAGTGACAAGAATCGTTGATTTTGGTGCTTTTGTATCGGTTATTGGTGGTAAAGAAGGACTTGTTCATGTGTCCCAAATTGCCGATCATCGAGTTGAAAAAGTGGCTGATTATCTAAAAGTAGGTCAAGAAGTAAATGTTAAAGTACTAGAAATTGATCGCCAAGGTAGAATCCGTTTGAGTATGAAAGATGCAGTCGAACCTACACCAGAAGTTGCTTCAACAGCAGAATAAAATTATTATTCATTAGGGGATAAAAATGGGATTATTCAACCTGAAAACTGTATGCTGCATTTTGCTAGCTGTTATTCTTTTGTCAGGTTGTTCTAATTCTCAACCTTTGTTAGCTGTTCCTGAGCAAGTTTCATATGATGATGAGTTAAAAATTGCTCAGCTCAGCCAACAGCTATCTCAAAAAGGCCTTGATACTGGAACGCGAATGCAACTCATATTTGAGCGAGGTATCGCCTATGATTCATTGGGGTTTAAAGCCTTTGCTCAAAGCGATTTTTCCTATTTGTTGGGTTTAAATCCGGAAGTTCCTGACATTTACAACTTTTTAGGAACTTATGCATTAAGAGATGGTGATTTTGATACAGCTTTGATGTCGTTTAATACTACATTAGAGCTTGATCCCACTTATACTTATGCATATTTAAATCGTGCTATTACGTTGTATCGTACAGGCCATTATCAGGCTGCAGAGCGTGATGCATTACGGTTTTATCAATATGATGTGAATGAACCTATTAGAATTCTATGGCTTTATTTGATTGAAAAGGAAAATGATAATAAAGCCGCCAAAAATGAGCTACAAAAACGTTATGATCTGATTAATGATAAAACGAGTTATAGTGGCAATATTATTGCATTTTATTTAGGTAAAATTAGCGAATCTAAATTAATGCAGAACCTTCAACAAGGTGTAGAGAATAATCGACAATTAGCCGAACGCCTTTGTGAAGCCTACTTTTACTTAGGTAAATATTATCAAAGTAAAGGTGACAACGAACGTGCCAAAATGTTATTTAAATATGCTTTAGCCAATAATATTTATAACTATGTTGAACATCAACAGGCACTTTATGAAATGAAGTTACTTGAAGAAAAAGAAGAGTAACAAGGGTCATGCCAGTTTTAAAAGTGAAAATATTGTTATAGCGTAGTTCTGATTTGCCAAATAATATGTTCTTAACATTAGATAATGCGGTTAGCTTTATCTTAGATATATAAATATCAATCAACCTTAGTTTATTTTTTTAGATTCGATTTGTTGAGTTAACATAGGCAGTTAGTTATTGGGGTGAGTTGTAAATTTTCAATTTAGTGAGCTGGCATAAATTTATATCTGCTTTCTTTATTTGGTTTAAAAAAATAAGATAAAACTTATATGATATTAGTTAATAATTATCAGGATTTTTACTAAATAAGTAAGTTTATATATTCAAAATTTATAAGCGAGTTTACATGACAAAAGAAGTTTCTTTTATTGATCTTGGTTTATCCGAGGATATTCTTAACGCATTAAATGATCTTGGTTTTAGCAAACCATCACCAATCCAATCTGAATGTATTCCTCTATTATTAGAGGGTAATGATGTATTGGGTATGGCACAGACAGGTAGTGGCAAAACCGCTGCATTTTCAATTCCTTTCTTAATGAATATTGACGCAAACTTAAAAGCACCACAACTTTTAGTATTAGCTCCTACACGGGAATTGGCTATACAAGTTGCTGATGCTTGCTCTGAATATTCAAAATATATGAAAGGGGTAAAAGTACTCGCTTTATATGGTGGACAGCGTTATGACGTTCAATTACGAGCCTTAAAGCAAGGTCCTCAAATTGTAGTTGGTACACCAGGACGTTTGCTTGATCACTTAAATCGTAAAACCTTAGATCTCTCTAATCTTAAGGGATTAGTACTTGATGAAGCAGATGAAATGTTAAGAATGGGCTTTATTGATGATGTTGAAAGCATTATGACAACGATTCCAGATGATCATCAAACAGCTTTATTTTCGGCAACAATGCCAGCACCAATTCGTCGTATTACTAAACGATTTATGCAAAATCCTAAAGAAGTTCAGATCAAAGGTACCAATCAAACTGCACCTGATATTAACCAAAGTTATTGGCTTGTTCGGGGTATGCGTAAAAACGAAGCTATTGTTCGCTTTCTAGAAGCAGAAGATTTTGATGCGGCTATTATTTTTGTTCGAACAAAATCAGCTACTTTAGATGTGGCGGAAGTGCTTGAAAAGCACGGTTATAGTTGTGCTGCATTAAATGGTGATATGACACAACAATTGCGTGAACAAACATTAGATCGTTTACGTAATGGTCGTTTAGATATATTAATTGCAACTGATGTTGCTGCTCGTGGTTTAGATGTTGAGCGTATTAGCTTAGTTATCAATTATGATATCACGTTAGATTCTGAATCTTATGTTCACCGTATTGGACGAACTGGTCGTGCTGGACGTGCTGGTCGTGCTATTTTATTTGTTGATAGCCGTGAACGTCGTTTACTTAAGAATATCGAGCAAACTATCAAAAAAACAATTCCAGAAGTTGGGTTGCCATCAAAAGAGCTACTTGAACAGCGCCGTTTAGCTAAATTTACTGCGCAAGTTCAGAAACAACTTGAGAGTAGTGATTTAGATGAGTACCAAAAGTTATTAGCAAAAATACAAGCGGATAGTGGAGCCGATCTTGAAACGATTGCAACCGCTTTATTAAAATTAGCACAAGGGGAACGCCCTTTAATTTTACCACCAGACCCAGTGTTTAAACCATCGCGTGAAATGCGAGATCGGGATAATCGTGGCGGTGAACGCCGTTTACGTGGTGATAATCGTGAATCCCCAAAACGTCGAGAACGACGCGATGTTGGTGATATGGATATGTATCGTATTGAAGTTGGTAAAGAGAACGGTATTGAAGTTCGTCATATTGTGGGGGCAATTGCTAACGAAGCTGATATTAGCAGTCGTTACATTGGTAATATCAAGCTTCATGACACTTATTCGACAGTTGAATTACCAAAAGGTATGCCAAAAGACATACTAAAACATTTTGAAAAAGTAAGAGTACTTAATCAACCAATGAAAATGAGCTTAATCAGTGGAGCAACGTCTGATACTAAACGAGCTCGTAAAAACAGTAAATCAGATACATCTGATAAACCGTTTGCAAAAAAGCGTGGTCGCCCAACAGCACCTAAATTCTAATGTATTGACCTCTGTCATTTGGCAGAGGTATCTTTAATTCTTTTTATCTCAACTAACAAGATAGTTTAGTAGCCACATAATACTGCATTATATTCAGATAAAAAACAAAACAGAGTTAGCGCTTTGCCCTAAGTTATGATTGAGAGTATACTATTAAAAATATTAACAGTTAATTAGAGGTAAGCATGGCAGATTCTTTAAACAAATGCAAAGCAAACGAAACTCCAGCATGTTGTTGTGTGGATGTTGGTACAATAATTGATAACGAAGACTGTAGCGCTGAGTATGAACACATCTTTGCGACAGAATCAGAAGCTCAAGCTAAGTTAGCATCTTTAACTCAAGCTGCAAATGATGTCGCAACAGAGCCGTGTGAAATTAATAGCAATATTGATAAAATAAGTAATGGCTTTAAACTATCAACAAAATTCACCTTTTGTTGTGGTGCAGAATGCATGATTTTCCAATTAAAATTACGTTAATTGAATATTGATGAAAGTTTGTATTATGAGACATGGTGAAGCAGGGTTTTCTGCTTCATCGGATTCCAGTAGAACATTAACAAATTATGGCATTAATCAGTCAAATCAAGCTGGTAAATGGCTTAAACAGCAAAATTTTCAATTTGAAATTGGTTTGGTTAGCCCTTATTTGCGAGCTCAACAAACACTAACAGAATTATCATCACACGTTAGTGTTGCAAAAGTTGAAACTAATCAGTTTTTAGTGCCTGGTGGTAGCTCATCTCATATTGCTGACGTATTAGCAATATTGTTAAATGATGGGGTTGAAAATGTGATTATTGTATCTCATTTGCCATTGGTGGGATATTTAGTTAATGAACTATGTCCGCAAGTTGCTCCTCCTATGTTTTCTACTGCCGCAATTGCTTGTATTAGTTTATTACCAAACTCTGCAGGGAATCTTGAATGGTTTCATCAAGCGGAGTAAAAAAACTTAATCTTTTTGATTTACCTCTAACTGGTCGAACTTTAATTGAAGCATCGGCTGGAACCGGTAAAACTTATTCTCTTGCCTTTATTTACTTAAGATTATTATTGGGCATTGGTCAAAATAGTTACCCAAGACCTTTAAATGTTAACGAAATTCTGGTTGTGACTTTTACCAAAGCGGCAACTCAAGAACTTCGATCGCGGATAAGGCAAAATATTCAAGAACTGCGAATAGGGCTATTACAAGGACATCATAAAGATCCTATTTATCAACAACTCATTGAATTAATTGATGATAGAAAATTTGCAGTACAGCAACTTACTATTGCTCAACAGTCAATGGATGATGCGGCTATTTATACTATACATAGTTTTTGCCAACGAATACTAACTAGCCATGCATTTGAATCGGGTGTTTTATTTGAGCAAAAGCTAATCTCTGATGAATATGAGTTAAAATTAAGAGTAACCCAAGATTTTTGGCGTCACTATTTTACACCGCTTGATAAACCACTTGCTTATTTAGTGCTTGCTACATGGCAAGATCCAACGGCATTGCTAAAAGACATCACCCCTTATTTAGGGTTAGATTTCAACAATGCTGGCAAGGTAAACCTAGATATAAGTACAACAATAAAGTTGTTTCACCAACAAAGTTATGAAAAAATTGAAAATATTAAAAAATCTTGGTTAGCTTTGTCTGAAAAATTAGTTGAAATCATTATACAATCAGGTGTCAGCAAACAATCATATAGTAGTCGAAATCTACCCAATTGGGTAATTAAAGTATCGGCATGGGCTAACAGCGAAACTCGAACGTTTGAATTACCCAACGAACTTGAAAAATTTAAGCAATCAGTTTTAATCGAAAAGACGAAAGAAGGAAAAAGTGTTCCATGTCATTCGTTTTTTGAACAAATTGACGATCTATATAAACAACCTTTTGATCTACGAAGCCAAATCTTAATGGATATTGTCAGTGTAATTCAAAAAGGGCTCTATAACGAAAAAATCAAAAATGGCGAGATGAGCTTTGACGATCTTATTTGGCAACTAAATCGTGCACTAAAAGCAAAAGCAGGTGATCGATTTGCGCAAAGTATAGCCTCAAAATATTGTGTTGCTTTAATTGATGAGTTCCAGGATACCGATCCTGCTCAGTATCAAATTTTTGATCGTATTTATGACAGGAACAAGTTAGATCGAGGTCTATTATTTATTGGTGATCCAAAACAAGCAATTTACAGCTTTCGAGGTGCAGATATATTCACTTACTTAAAAGCTAAACAATCGACAGGGGAAAATTCTTTTACCATGGATGTAAACCATCGTTCATCTGCTTCGATGGTCAAAGCTGTTAACCAATTATTTTCTAATTGCGATAATCCATTTATATTTAATGATATTCCTTTTTTACCCATGGAAGCGGCAAAACGGAATCAGCAAAAGTCTTTGCAAGTTAACAACCAAGAAGTATCGGCATTAGCTGCTTACTTACTGCCTGATGATATTGCAACCAATTCAGATTATCAAGAACACATGGCTAGTTGTTGTGCTAGCCAAATAGTGACTTTACTGTCTAATTCGTCAATGTTAATTGATAGCGAAAACGAACAACGTCCAGTGACTACAGCTGACATTGCAATCTTAGTGCGTAATGGACGTGAGGCCAAAGTTATCCAACAAAAATTGACTCATTGCGGTGTTAAGAGTGTCTACTTGTCAAACAATAGTAGTGTGTTTTCTTCAAATGAAGCAAAAGATGTATTGAGCCTATTGCAAGCTGTTTTAATGCCAGAAAACGAAACAATGCTCAAGTTAGCATTAATGACATCGCTATTAGGTCAAACCATGACAGACCTTGAACAAATCACTGACGATCAAGATAAATGGGAAAGTTTGATCGAAGAATTCAAACAATATCAAGCAATTTGGCAATATTATGGTGTATTGGTTATGTTACGCCGAATGATGAAAAAACGGCATCTAGCTGAAAACATCTTAGCTCGCCAAGATGGTGAACGAACATTAACTAACTTAATGCATTTAGGTGAATTACTTCAAGAAACATCAAATGAGTTAGATGGTCCACACGCCTTAATTCGGTGGTTGACAAAACAAATTGTTAACCCAGATCCAAATTTAGAAAATCATCAACAACGCCTTGAAAGTGATGAAAACCTTATCAAGATTATTACTATTCATAAATCAAAGGGATTAGAGTTTCCGATTGTTTGGTTACCATTTATTTCAATATATCGTGCATCCGATAGCCAATTTTATCATGATAAAGATAATGACTATCAGCCAACTTATGCATGGTTACTGTCTGATGAGATTAAAGAGCAGATAGAAAAAGAGCGACTTGCTGAAGATTTGCGGCTATTGTATGTTGCAATGACTCGCTCGGTTTATCATTGTAGTATTGGACTTGCTTCATTGAAAAAAAGCCAATCGGCTATTAATCATTTATTAAAAAGTGAATTAAGATCAATTGCTAATATAGCTAGTTTAATTGATATCCAATTACCAATAGAGAGCGAACAGTATATTCCGCCAATTTTGCCAAATCAATCATTATCGGCTAACGTATTTTCGCGTAATATCTCAAACAGTTGGCGGGTCACAAGTTATACTGAATTACAAAAGCATAATCATAATGTATTGGCTTATAAGCCTGATCTTATTAATGACTGGGACGAATCCCCATACGAATCCGATAGAGTACAATCAAACGACACACCATATGATATCCACCATTTTCCTAAAGGAGCATATGTCGGTACATTAATGCACAGCATTATGGAAGATATCACATCAGATAATCTTGTTGAATTATGTAATCAGATGGTAAAAAAGCTCAATTTAGAAACAGAGTGGAATAGCGTAGTAACAAATTGGATGCAACAAATATTGACTACAAAACTGCATGATCCAAATTTAATATTATCGCAAGTGTTAATGGGGCAACATATTAACGAATTGCAATTCTATCTCCCTATACGCAAAACAGTCACTAGTCAGCAATTAGATAGTTTGTGTAAACAATATGATCATTTATCAAGATTATGTCCCGAATTAGATTTTGAGTCGGTACAAGGTATGCTAAGAGGCTTTATCGATTTAGTCTTCAAATTTGAAGGGAAATATTATGTGGTTGATTATAAATCTAATTGGTTAGGTGAATGTGTTGATGCTTATAGCCAAGAAGCACTTGAAAAAGTGATGTGCGATCATCGCTATGACCTACAATATCAACTTTACTGTTTAGCATTGCATCGTTTTTTAAAAGGACGTTTGTCTAATTACCAATACCAAACGCATTTTGGAGGGGTATACTATCTCTTTTTACGAGGAATGCCCGAGCAAGGCATCTTTTATCACCTACCTCAGCAAGAATTTATCGAAGAACTTGATAAGCTGTTTGATGGTGAAATGTTAAATTGAATATAACAATTATTAAGAAATAACCATATCGAAAAATACAATTGAATAAAAATAAGGCACCCGAAACGGTGCCTTATTTTTAGATGGCTTATTTAACATTTAAACATAAGCTGATAGCTATAGTGTTTATCTGTCAGTAAAAATTCATGATGTACATTTGGTGTCCAAGAATCATCTCCACCAATTCCCATATGATAAGCATCAATACTTATATAAGCGCATGACCTAGGTTCCAATAAATGACGATGAGTTTTTTCTATTAATTGCTCTGTCCCATATTGATTAACGTTAAATTTAAACTGATGTCCAGTTATGATCATCTCATTAAGTTGCAATCTTTTAACCTCGCAACGCAATCCATTTTCACATGGATAAATATAAGGTGTATAAAGTTCTGCAAAAGGTAACGACCAATCACCAAAAATAGCTGATGTTTTTCGATCAGGATAATTTTCATGAGGTCCTAAGCCAAGCCATTTTACTTTTTTAGGAATCTGTTTCATTTGATAACATAAACCGACTCTTGCGGGTGCGGGCATATCGTTAGCAATATCAACTTGCACAGATAAAGTGAATTTGCCTTCTTGATCGAACTCGTATTGCCATTTAGTTTGAATTACTTTTTTGTTTTTGAACAAATATCCATGCAGTGCTTCGATCACAATCTTATCTGTTGATTGTGTAAGATGCATACCTAAACATTGGTGGGTTAGATCATAATAACCAGCGGCTTTCCACTGCTCAACCCAAGCGAATGGATTATTATTACTATCAAAATCGCCACTAATACCAATATCATTATCAATAGGCGCACGAACAAACTGATCAGCAAAAGGTGAAGCTAATAATGGTTTATTACCTTTTGTCCATTGGTAAAGCTGCCCTGTTTTTTTATTAAATAGCCAACTTTGGTTTTTGTAATTAATAATGTAATCATCTTTAGTTTCGGTCAATTTTAGTTTATTTTTTGCTTGGCAAAAAGCTAATGAAGGAATATAAGAATTAGCTAATTTCCACTGTTCCCATGCAATAATATGACCTGCTTGTGACCATGGTGTAGCCTTGTTTTGAATAACACGAACTGATAAATGTAGGTCTTCACAATTTAAATCATTTGCTATATCGTCAAGTAAAGTTATTTGTAATGAACTATTGGGTTTAATATTAAGCTTAATTTTTCCTTTTTGATATTTTTTTCCATTAAATAATAATTCCCAATATAAAGTTTCATTATTTGCATGGTGAAATAGATATTCGCTTGTAATATCAATAACCAACGGTTTTTGACTAATTAGCTTAAATTGGAATGGTTGTTGTACCTTTTTGGCTTCAATCAAACTTGGGTGAGAAGTTCTATCAGGAAAGACTAATCCATCCAAGCAAAATTGCCTATCATGATAAGCCTCACCAAAATCACCGCCATAAGCCCAATAATTATCGCCAGAAGGTGTAGAACAGCGTATCCCATGATCAGCCCATTCCCAAATAAACCCACCTTGTAGCCTAGGATATTGTCTGAACGCTTGCCAGTATTTATAAAATGCACCTAGGCTATTACCCATTGCATGGGCATATTCACACAAAATAAGTGGGCGATTTTCATTTGGTAATGAAATCCATTTTTTTATTGCCCATTTGGCAACATTAGGATGTGGTTGATCTTGCTCAACGCGGGCATACATAGGACAAATAATGTCAGTGGCAGTAGTGTTTGCGCCACCGCCTTCATATTGCACAGGACGAGTTGGATCGTTACTTTTAATCCAAGCATAAAGTGCATCATGGTTTGCCCCATGTCCCGATTCATTTCCTAACGACCAAATAATAATAGAAGGGTGATTACGATCGCGCTGAACCATTCGCGTTACACGTTCACTATAAGCAGCAAGCCATCTAGGATCGGCAGACAAACGAGACATAGGAAACATACCATGTGATTCGATATTGGCTTCATCAACTAAATATAGTCCATATAGATCACAAAGATCATACCAACGAGGATCATTAGGATAATGACTACATCTCACAGCATTAAAATTATGTTGTTTAATCAATTTGATATCATGCAACATTGCTTCTTCCGTCAATGCATATCCCAAATCAGGATAGAACTCATGGCGATTTGTGCCTTTAATTAATAGTGGTTTACCATTTAAGCATAGTTGTCCATGTTTAATTTCAATAGCCCTAAATCCAACGTTATAAGCTTCTGATTCAATTAATCCTGTTTTTTTGTGATATAAACTAACAACAATTCGATAAAGGTTTGGGGTTTCAGCACTCCATAACTGTGGTTTAGTAACTGGTATTTGAAAACGTAAACGGTCAGTGTATCCTCCTTTTTCGTCAACAAAAGGTAAGCCGATTGATTGCATATGCTCGACAACTAACTTATTTTGTTGCCATAGTTCAATACCTACATCCAATAAATCTATGTTTCCATCATGCTGAATATCGGCCTGCAGAGATAAAGTTGCATTTTGATAACAATCGTCAAGTAAAGTATCAATATGAATATCACTTAAGTGGGATTTAGGTTTATTCAGTAGGGAAACATTTCGGAAAATACCACTCAATCGCCACATATCTTGATCTTCAAGATAACTGCCATCACACCATTTTAAGACTAATACTGCTATGCGGTTTTTACCGACTTTCAAAAAAGGCGTTAGATCAAATTCTGCTGGAATTCTACTATCTTGCGAATAACCAACCCATCGTCCATTACACCAAAGATGAAATGCAGAGCTAACCCCATCAAATATAATCCGTGTATCGCCTTTAGTCAGCCACTCTTTAGTCACAGAAATATATCGTGAATAACATCCTGTTGGATTTTCATCTGGTACATAAGGTGGGTTATATGGAAAAGGATAACGTATATTGGTATAAACTGGCGCATCATATCTCTTTAACTGCCAGTTAGATGGTACCTCAATTGTAGTTGCATCAAGTTCCTTTTGTAACCATGACTCTGGAACTTGCTTGGGACTTGTAAAATAACTAAAAAACCAATTACCATTTAACGATATTATAGAATCTGAATCACTATTATTTTTAGCTTGTTGTTTATTTCGCCAACTATGAAATTTTGGATGGGTATCGAGTTTATTAATACTTAAAACAGATAAATTATTCCAATCGTGCCGGCTTATAATTTCATTGAAAGAAGGATTCATATGTTCTCCATTTTACTCTGATTATTGTTACTATCACCGATTTATTTACTAATTATTATAGGGAGTCTGTAATTAAATACGGTGATCTTGTTAACATTTATGTAATCGTATACATAAAATATTAAATCTAGTTTTATCGGTTTTAATTGATAAAAATTTGTTAGAAATAATCAGCAAAAAACGTTTAAAAATATACCAGTAATATGGAAATTTTAAGTGAGTAGAATAATGACTATCTTGGTAGATATACTTGCTTTAAAGATTATTATTTCGCATCAGAAGATAAAGCATAATAAATAGTTTCGCGATTGGCTATAAACTGTTTAGACAAATAAGTGACGGATAATTTTTTTATAATATCTCTATATTTTTTGTCTGTGATAAGGCAAATTATGTATATTTATTACAGTAGTTTCTTAAATGACTGTAAACAGTAATTCCTACATATTAATTAAAAAAAGTGACTGAATAACGCTTAGTTAAGGTTGGTATATAGACGTTAATCAAATTTGTTGGAATACTTTCTCCTTTTGCAAGCTTTAGTGCTAATTCAGCAGCTTGTTCAGCCATTGTCTGTAAAGGATAACGAATGGTAGTTAATTTAGGATGTAAATAACGTGATAAAACAAGATCATCAAAACCAATGATCGAAATATCGTTTGGAATTTTAATATCATTATCATAAAGCACAGACATTGCACCGGCGGCCATTGAATCGTTATAACAAGCAATTGCGGTGATATGGCAGTTACGCTCAAGTAATGACATCATTGCTTGTTCGCCACCTATTTCATTTGGTAAACCAATCGCAATCAGATTCTCATTAACATTAATACCATGTTCTAACAATGCGTCTTTATATCCTTGTAAACGATCAGATGAGTCAGAAATATTATGATTTGAACATAAATAACCAATTCTAGTATGCCCATGTTGAATTAAATGTTTGACTGCAAGATAAGATCCGTAACGATCATCAAGAGCAATACAGCGTTTTTCAAATCCTTTTACAATACGATTAATTAAAACCATACCGGGTACTTGTTGCATCAATTTTTCTAGATCGCTATCAGAGAGCATTTTGGCATGTACAACTAACGACGAACAGCGATGCTCAATTAATTGAGTAATAGCATTATATTCTTGTTGCTCATTATGATAGCCATTACCGATCAACAAAAAATGACCTGTTCGTGAGGCAACTTTTTCAACGGTACTAACCATGGCACCAAAAAATGGATCCGATACATCAGCTACAACAATACCAATAGTATTCGAATTTTGTTGTGATAAAGCGCGTGCATTAGCATCTGGATAGTAGTTTAATTTTTCCATAGCTTCTTTCACGGTATCTCTAGTATTATCTCGAACGTTATTTGCGTTATTAATTACGCGAGATACGGTTGCAACTGAAACTTTAGCTAAACGTGCAACATCTTTTATTGTCGCCATAAAAAACCTTTTAATTAATTACTATCCATAAAATATCGATAATATTTAATACTTATCAATATAGAGTTCTGTAGATTAACAATAATATAAGACAAAAAGCACTGAAAGTGAAAGGGTTATCTTTTTTACTGTCTTGAAGTTAATTCACTTGCAATACTATTGATATATGACTGAACTAATTGATCATAATAAGGTAAAATAAAAATTTTGCCAATAATATCATTGGTGAATTGAAAACTAGAATTGTTTCATTAAAAATTGAATATTAAGGGGACAGCGATTAGCAAATCCCCTGATAGTCGCTAAGTAATTAATTTAAAAGTATTAATAACATTATTTAGCAGTTACTTTTATTAATATAGCCGTTGCTGGATCAAGTACAGGTAAAGGTAAACCGACATTCATTAACCAATCACCAGATAACGTTGTTTTGTCCTTCATCCATTGAGGTAATTCTTTCATAACATGACCGTTTATTTTAGGATCGATATTATCAGGCATATCTAGCACTTCAATTTGGTATTGTTTATCGGCCAACAAACCTGTCAATCGTAAATTACCGCTTAATGCGTAGGTTGGTAATGTTAGTTGAGCAATAATAAACACAGCTTCTTTTTGGTCTTGGCTAACAACACCATAACTTTGCATAGCAGGGTTATCATCAACATCCAATCTTACAGAATTACCGCTATGTAACATAGGACGCAGCTGTTTATGTAAATTAATGTAATAAGCAAAACCTTTTTGTTCTTGCTCAGATACTTTTACTGGATCAAGTTCAACTCCCATATGACCAAATAAAGCAGTTAGACCGCGTAAATTCATATGTAGCTCACGGAATGTAGTATGACATAATGCTCCGCCAATATGAGCACCCATCACTTCAGGAGGGAAGAAATAACTCATTCCGCGTTGAATTATTTGTCTATCTAATGCATCGTTAGAATCTGAAGTCCAAAAACGTTGTGTACGCTTTAAAATCTCATAATCAACTCGGCCTCCACCTGATGAACAAGATTCTATTTCAACGGTAGGGAATTTTTCTTGCAAAATATCAAGCAATCGGTAAAGCGCTTTAGTTTGACCAACAATAGCAGGATTACCTTCATGACCAGGTTGAACAATTTCACGATTCATATCCCATTTTATATAATCAACGTCATAACTACTGAGTAACCAAGTTAGTCTTTCAAGTAGATATTCAAAAACAGCTGGATTTTGTAAATCAAGTAAATACTGATGGCGACCTTCTGGTTGTTGATAACCTGGTAGTTCAAGTAACCAATTTGGATGGGCACGATAAAGATCTGAGTTTTTATTAATCATTTCTGGTTCAACCCAAATACCAAACTCCATACCAAGATCTTTAACATGTTTAATAACTGGTTCTAAACCATTAGGATATTTTCGCTCATCTAAATACCAATCACCTAATCCTTGGTAATCGTCATCACGTTTACCAAACCAACCGTCATCAATGATAAAGCGTTCAACACCAATTTGAGCCGCTTTAGTCGCCATTTTCATAATGTAATCAGGATTATGGTCAAAAAAGATACCTTCCCATGTATTAAGATGAACAGGACGAGCTTTATTTTTGGCGAATTTAATAATATTACTACGTAAATATTGGTGGAAATGTTGACTCATTTTATTTAAGCCTTCATCACTATAGGTAGCATATAACCAAGGAGTACTTAAAGATTCACCTTTAGCTAGTGATATTTCTCCTGCATAATACAGAGCTTCTGCTTGAATAAAACGTTTGCCGTTACTTTTAACTGCAACTTGAATGCGATGATTACCACTCCATCCCAAGTGGATTCCCCAAACTTCGCCAGTTTGTTCTTTAAAACCTTCAGTACCAACCATCATACCAGGGAAATATTCGTGTGATGTTCGTCCTCGTCGATTTTCTTGTAAATAACCACAATGTGATATTTTAGTTCGATGAGGGAAAAACTCTTTAATCCAACGACCACTAAAAGCCATTAATTCTTGTGCCCGTTCAGGAATAGGTAACGTAATAGAAAAACGATTAACTTGATATGGTTCATCACCTAAATTAGTTAATGTATTTTGACACTGCAATACGCCATTTTTATCTAAAATAAAAAGACTGGTTAAACGAAGTTTAGCAATGTTATCTTCACTAATAATGGTAATGCTATTGTCAGTTTTATTAACTTCTTTAGTTGTAAAAACGGGAGACCAATCTTTACTATTTCGGTGCCCTTCAAGCCCTGGTGTACTAAAATTACCTAAACCTTCCTCTGGACATAGAGTAAATGGAACGTTGACATCTATACGGGAATTAGGTACAGCAGGGTAAAGCATGTCAATCATTTCAGGTTGAAAGTTTTGTAATCGTTTACCAAAATAACACAATTCGGCATACGGTTCAGTGCGAAAAAGGATATCTATATTATTATTGCTAAGACGATAATTCATAATGGCTCCAAGTTTGTAATATGTCACTTATATAAAATAATAGCTATTTATATAAAATAATATTTTTAATTTCATATTTTGTGATTAAGATCTCATAAAAAATGTAAACGATTTCATTGCTAGAGGAATATCTATTTTAGATTTTAAAACTATTTATTATAAAATGAATATGCGACTTGCTATTATTTTATGTTATTATGAAATTATTTATAGATGTTTGTTGGAAATATATGAAAAAACAAAATATTATTGCACTACTTTCGTTTTTTACCATTGCTTTTAATGGGTACGCTATAGACAAATATGTGACTGATAATGTCGATATTTATTTGCGTAGAGGCCCTGGTTCGCAATATGCATTTTCTAATGCGGTCAAAGCTGGAGCAAAAGTAGTCGAGCTTGAAAAAAGCGCAGATGGTAAATTTACTCGTATTCAACTAAACAATGGTAGCACCGCTTGGATTGAAACAAGCAAACTAAATGAACAACCTAGTTATAAAGAACGCTTTCCAGCGCTCGAAGCAAAACTAGCAGAATATCAAGATAAAGTTGATAATGCTGAGGCAAATCAACAAAAATTGTTAAGTGATTATATCCAAAAGTTGCAAACAGCTGAAAAATCGATAGAAACACTTCAAAATAAAAATGAAGCACTAGAACAACAAGTTAAAGAGCAAAATTCACGAATTGAATCAATGCTAAATCAAGTCGATGATAAACGCCGAGACCTTATTGTAACTTGGTTTACCTATGGCGGTCTTGTTGCTGGAGGCGGTCTTATTTTAGGGCTTATATTACCAAGAATTATACCAAACCGACGCAAAAAAGATCGTTGGATGAGATAGATGAGTAAAATCTACCTTGTAGGAGGGGGGGTGCGTGACAAATTGTTGCACCTACCTGTTGCTGATCATGACTGGGTTGTTGTTGGCGCTACACCAGACGAGCTTTTAGCATTAGGTTATCAACAAGTCGGTAAAGACTTTCCAGTTTTTTTACACCCTCATACGAAAGAAGAATATGCGTTGGCTCGCACTGAGCGTAAATCCGGTAGAGGTTATACTGGATTTATCTGTGATTTTGGTAAAAAGATCACATTAGAACAAGATCTGATTCGCCGTGATTTAACCATTAATGCCATTGCAATGGACGAAGATGGCAATATAATCGATCCATATCATGGCGTTGATGACATCAAACATAAAATTTTACGCCATGTATCGCCAGCCTTCCGAGAAGATCCTTTACGTATTTTGCGCGTAGCTCGTTTTGCAGCTCGTTTTCATCAATTCGGTTTTACTGTAGCTCCTCAAACTCTAGATCTAATGAAACAAATGGTATTAGCCGGTGAGGTTAGTTACTTAACACCAGAACGAGTGTGGAAAGAAACTGAAAAAGCATTGTTGACATCAAATCCTCAGATCTATTTTCAAGTACTAGAACAATGTGGAGCGCTTCAATTATTATTTTCATCATTAGACCTAACAGCCAATATTAGTAATGCACTAAAAAAATCTGCTCTATTAACTGATGATTT
The DNA here is from genome assembly GCF_001690335.1 of Gilliamella sp. Gris1-4. Lineage (NCBI taxonomy): Bacteria > Pseudomonadati > Pseudomonadota > Gammaproteobacteria > Orbales > Orbaceae > Gilliamella > Gilliamella sp. Gris1-4. The sequence continues at coordinate 91,394 of NZ_LZHA01000037.1, forward strand.
AACTATCCGCTTTGCTGTACTGTGTGCACAGTTACCTAATAAATTAGCGGTTGAAGCATTATGTACAAAAATTAAAGTACCTAACAACTATACTAAAGTTGCCGTCATGGTTCAGCAGAATCGAAATAATCTTGAACAAGTGCAAACCCTGACAGCTGAACAAATTATTTCTTTGCTAAATAGCATTGATGTATGGCGCAACCCTTCGCACCTTGACCAATTAATTATTGCAAGCCAAGCTTTTGCTAAAACAGCATCGTTTGCACAAGCAAATTATATAAAAGAAGCTTATAAAATCGCCAATGGCGTCAATGTGCAGCAAATTATTTCTGACGGTTATACAGGAAAACAAATTCATTTTGAGTTACAAAAAAGGCGAATCGAAGCGTTATTAAACTGGATTTGATTGCATCTTAATCAATCGTCACTTTTTTTCAAAATATCTTAAAAAAATAGTTGACGATTTGTCGTAACCCTAGCATAATGCGCCTCGCAGTGTTGGTTATGACGTTGCGAATGAATGGCTACGTAGCTCAGTTGGTTAGAGCACATCACTCATAATGATGGGGTCACAGGTTCGAATCCCGTCGTAGCCACCATTAAGATTAGGTAGTACTTTTACCGGAAGTATTCAGTGCGGGTGTGGCGAAATTGGTAGACGCACCAGATTTAGGTTCTGGCGCCGCAAGGTGTGTGAGTTCAAGTCTCTCCACCCGCACCATTTAATCTTAACATCTATCCTTTATTGGGGTATAGCCAAGCGGTAAGGCAGCGGGTTTTGATCCCGCCACGCCCAGGTTCGAATCCTGGTACCCCAGCCATTCCAATCTGCTCAAAGTTTTGATATCTGATTACATAACTTATTTGTTTGCTTTTTTTGATTATTCCTAATTACGGGTATGGCGGAATTGGTAGACGCGCTAGATTCAGGTTCTAGTTCCGAAAGGTGTGCGAGTTCAAATCTCACTACCCGTACCAGATATCATCCCCTATTAATTGGGGTATAGCCAAGCGGTAAGGCAGCGGATTCTGATTCCGCCATTCCAAGGTTCGAATCCTTGTACCCCAGCCATAGAATATTTTCCAATTCTTTGCTATTAAAATATAGTCTTTGACTAAAAATATTCCTTTGTCTTTGTGGATTAAGATTGGTGAGTTATCTTCTATTAAATCAGTTGATGGTAATTAAGAGATATTAATTAAAACCAATCAAATAAAAAATTAATAAAATTAACTTTCTACCTGATTGGTTTTTAGTCAAATTGCCATTGGCAAACAAATTGCTCACGTGGGTTTATTTCAGTTACGTACAATCTTATTTATATAAGTTCACAAAAACAGTTTGTGCCGTACCTGCCGGGTTAGATGATACTTCTTTTACATAATAAAAGTGTGCACCATTAGCAACTGCATGTTTTTGTGCGGCGGCACTGATTTCTGCTGTATTATTAAATACACCATGGAAGCTAATAGTATTAAATGGCGTCATGCGTTTAAACGCTTCACTACTAATCTCGTAGGCATCTTGACCGGCTATTGCTGTTGTGACGATATAATCCCTAACGGGTGCGTCTTGTTTGTATAAAGCAATTTCGATATTTTCTGCTTGGTTTCTAATATCATCAGACGAAATTGAATCGATATAAAACGCATAGGCATTTTTTTCAGCGGCTAATTTACTTGCAGCTTCGGTGATTTCAGAAGTGTTATTATAATTACCTTTAAATTTAACAACATCAAATGGTAAATAGTAAAGAGCTTTTGAACGTTCATAAGAAACTACACCATTATAAATAGTTTCTTTTTTCTGTACGGCTATTGGTGCGTTTGATTTGTAAATATTGGCATAAACAATCGCACGATCTGAAGAAGTTCCATTAGCTGGACTTTCCATTGCAGTAATATAGTAATATTTAGCACCTGCTTCATCGGCAGCACGAGAAATATCTTTAGCAGCATTTTCGGCTTGTAAATAACTTCCAGTTACTGAAATTTCTTTTAATGGTACTAAATGACTACTTTCTTTAGCAGTTAATGGCTCGGCAGCATAAAGACTAGCAACAGGTAATGATAACAATACGGCTAATGCAATAGAGGATTTGGTAAAACGTTTCATAATATATTCCTTCATTTTTGAATTATAAAAATAGAAAATCGCTGTTCAACGCTTATTTTATTTGCAGATATATTTATTGATATTACTTCGAAAATATTCGAACTGGCAGAGCTCCTGATGTGTTGTCCTTGTCTACTTGTAAAAAGCGTTAAGACATTAATAGTTGTTTTGGTAGGAAAAAATAGTAAAACAACTTGTTATTGTTATAAGACGTTCAGTAATAATCCTCAAGTTCTTTTAATCAAATAGAAGGGTGCCTAGCATTAATTGTTTAAAATGGAATGAATTGTCAAAAAAAGAGTTAATTTGAGTTAATTAAGAATGTTAATATTTTCTAAATTATATTTTTCCTACAGATTATTCTCTAATTCTTTCAATAAAGAATTTAAGGATTTGTGCAGTTAATCCCCAAATAACCCGATTGTGATACTGATAATAATAGACAGAATACTCAGCTCTTTTTTGCCATTTAGGTGATCGGTTTAAAATGATATCAAAAGGGAAATCATCAGAAGGTTTATGCCCGACAAACATTGTTGCACGCTGAGGGGGATTTTGAATAAACCACTCAATAGGAACGGTAAAAATCTGTTCGACTTCATCATGATTTAGTTGCAAATCATCAAGTGAATTGATTGTGCCAACAAATGGATAAATAGCCATACCTAATGTTGCAATAAACTTGGGTAATGCTCCTAAAATTGTTATGTGCTTAAAGGGTATACCTAATTCTTCAACTGTTTCACGTTTAGCTGTGTATTCGGGATTGGTATCAGATAATTCCACACGCCCCCCAGGAAAGCAAATATCTCCAGGTTGCCATTTTAATTTTCTAGATCTAATTTGAAATAAAAGATGCAATTGATGATCAATATCAACAATCGGCAATAATACTGCAGCTTTATTATCGATAAATTTTCTGTTTTCTTTTTTTTGAATCTGTTTAGCAATATTTTCAATTGTTATCATAATTATTCATTTTATTTAGGGATTAAATTTTTGTTCTATTTACCTTACACAAATAACATGCTAGATTTAATAGAAGCGTTAAATTAATACGCGTGTTTTATCTAATTGAAGCCATGCAATATTATATCAATAACATAAAAAAAGAGCTTGAAGATCTTGCCAAATTGAAACGTGAGCGTGCTATCATTGGTATGCCTCCTGAATTTCAGCAGGTATTTTTATTACTTCCTGCGCTTTTTCATTATCACACACCTAAATTACCAGGATATATGGAAGGCGATATACCTTCAGGTATTGCTTGCTATCAATTGTCTGATGATGTAAGTAAACGGCTTAAAACTGAATTCGATTTTATTCCATCCACTAACGAAAATAAAATAATTAACATTCCGGCCATATCCGCTTTATATACAATGGGAAGTACCTGTTCTATTGGACAGTCAATTCAATCTGATCTTGATATCTGGATATGCATTGAAAACAGTTTAACAGATCAGCAAAAAGAAGCCTTACAACAAAAATGCCGTTTGATCGAAGACTGGGCAGCAAATTTGCAAGTCAAATTAACGTTATTTGTGGTAGATGCTGATCGTTTTATTAATAAACATCATGAATGCCTAATGGGCGAAAATTGCGGAACTGCGCAGCATATTTTGTTACTTGAGGAGTTTTACCGCTCCGCAAATTTGTTAGCTGGCAAATACTTGCTGTGGTTTGCAATACCTTATAATTTCACCGTAAATAACGTTACTTATCCTACTTATGAAAAGTGCGTTCAAGCAATGGTTGATCTCAATTTAATCGAGCGGGAGCAATGGATTGATTTTGGTCCACTAACTGGATTATCAGCTCAAGAGTATTTTGGTGCAAGTTTATGGCAACTTTATAAAAGTATTGATTCACCTTTTAAAGCCGTACTTAAAACCCTATTATTAGAAGCATATTCATGGATTTACCCACAAAATAAACCAGTTGCTTATCAAATGAGGGAGCTGATTCAAAAAGGCGAAATTCATAAAGGAATGTATCTTGATTCGTATTACATGCTGTTGGACAGAATCAGTAAATACCTCATTGAAATTAATGATTATGAACGACTTGAATTAATTCGTAATTGCTTTTATTTAAAAGTGAACGAAAAACTTTCTATCCCAATGCAATCGTCGTCATGGCGACGCTCTATTTTAAGTGACCTAGTTAAAAGTTGGGGATGGGATGAGCAACAAATTGCAAAATTAGATTCTTGTCAAACTTGGAAAATAGGGCAAGTCCGAGAAATACACGAAATCTTATTACACACCATGATGTCCGGCTATCGAAATTTACTCAATTTTGGTCGTCGTAATAATTTAGACTCATTAATTAGTCCTCAAGATCTGGCGATATTAACACGAAAGCTCTATGCTGCTTTTGAAGTATTACCGGGAAAGATTACAACGTTAAAGCTCAATATATCTGATAATTTACAAGAAGAAGCATTAACATTTATTCATGTTGCAGAAGATCGTGTCAATCGAGCAGGATGGTACGTTTACAATCAAAAACCCATGTTACACTCAATTATTGGCCATCAATATCTTGAATATAGCAAATACTTAGTAAAACTAGTAGGTTGGTGTTATTTTAACGGCTTAATTGCTGATAGCACTCACTTTTATTATCATGATGGTGAAAACAGAAATAATTCGAAAATTAATAAATTGATCGTTGATCTAAAAAATTACTTTCCTATTGATGTGCCAGCAGCAACTGAAGAACAGCTATATGGACCATGCGAAATTCGTCACTTGGCTATTATTCTAAATTTAGAAGACGATCCGAGCGCTAACATTGAATTAGACGATGAAGTGACCAATAGTGTACTTAATTATGGTAAAAATGAGCTAAGTTTAGTGGGATCAATTGATCTTCTTTATCGTAATTCGTGGAACGAAATTCGTGTTCTCCATTTCAGCGGTGCGTTATCGGTATTGCAGGCGATTAAAGAATTACTAAATCGAATGCATAAAGATGCTGATTTGCCCAATTCGCTAGAAATCTTTTGTTATAGTGAATACCTGAGCGACGAAATCAAACAACAAATGAAAAAGTTAATGGATGAATGTATTGATTTACGTTTAACTACCACCCAAAATAACTCAACGCAGGTCAAACCATTAAGGATTGGTGGGGCTTCGTGGTATCTATTTTTTGAGCGATTAGGAGTATCATGTCATCAATTTGAAAATGCGATTGATTTTTATGGTGCGGTATCAAATAACAAAATACAAGGTAGACCACTAAATATTTTAGACGAAACAAATGAACTACCGAAAGAAATTGACAGCGTTGCTTATGCAGGGATCATACAATTCTTCTTTGAAAATACCGATTCAGGTTTTGATCTTTACATTCTAAATGAACATAACCAAGTTGAGATATACCGTAATTGCAATGGTTCAAGAGACAATATGGTTAAAGATATCAACGAATTTTATATTTTATCAGACGATCGTTTCACATTCACCACTAGCAGCTCAGTTAACTTTAATCTACCTCAATTTTATCAAATCACCTATAATGAGCGAGATGAAAGAGAGATCATCCCACTTAATTAAAAGATCAACAAACGATCTTTCTTAAATATAATCATGTCAAAAAGTTTCCGGTAACTATGTGTTTTAGTATAAAAAAATAAAAATTTACAATTAATAAGTAAAATAATTAAATTTCTATTAAAATAATGGGAACTTTTTTCTAATTTAAGAATCTAACTGTATGTCAGCACAACTTTGGGCCGATTGACAGTTACTAACAAAATAAGGAAAGGCCTTTAATGGGGGAGCAAGTAACAGACCAAGTATTAGTAGATCGCGTTCTTAATGGAGACAAAAACGCATTTAACTTACTGGTTGTTCGTTATCAAAACAAACTGGCTCATTTGGTTTCTCGTTATGTATTAGCATCTGAAGTACCTGATGTTGTGCAAGAGACTTTTATTAAGGCATATCGATCATTAAGTCTTTTTAAAGGTGAAAGTGTTTTTTACACATGGCTGTATCGAATTGCAGTCAATACAGCAAAGAACTACTTAACGTCTCAAGGACGACGGCCACCATCATCAGATATAGATGCTAGTGAAGCCGAAAGTTACGAAGGTGCAGATTCATTAAGAGATCTTGATAATCCTGAAAATTTAGCACTTTCAGACGAAGTAAAAAAAACAGTATTTGCAACGATCGAAGCATTACCTGATGATTTAAAAACCGCAATTACATTGCGCGAAATCGAAGGTTTAAGCTACGAAGAAATCGCTCAAATCATGGATGTACCAGTTGGCACAGTGAGATCACGTATTTTTAGAGCTCGTGATGCAATTGATGAAAAAATTAAACCATTACTCAGTTAATGGCTACAAACAAATGAATAAAGAGTAGTCATAAATTTAAGGTATTTACTATGCAAATAGAACAGAAAGAGCAACTTTCATTACTTATGGATGGTGAGTTTACAAACGACCATATTGTTGATGAAGTATTAAATGATGAAAGTTTGCAATCATGCTGGCATCGTTACCATATTATCAGAGACACAATGCGAGGTGAATTACATAGTAGTTCACTAAATCGTAGTAGTTCATTAAATTTAGATATCTCTAGTCAAATTGCTCAAGCGATAGCAACTGAAGATTTATACAATCAACCTATTGATCAACCTAATATTGACACAACCACGCCTCCAAAAGCTGAAAACCTAATTTGGATCCACGTTAAAGACTTTATAGGCAAAGTGAGCCAAGTTGGACTTGCAGCTTGTGTCACTCTTGGAATTATTGCAGGTGTACAATATAATCAAGGACAAACAGATAGTACCAGTGCAAGCTCTACATTAAATACAGTACCCGTTGGTGTAAGTGTGGCTCCTGTAGGTGGCATTCATCAACAAAACGATCAACAATTACTTGAAAAACGACAATACGATAAGATCAGATTGCTTGTACAAGATTATGAATTGCAAAAAAGATTAAATGCACACTAATTTTAAATGAAATCATCAAATTATTTTATCAAACATTTTATAAAACAGAGCCGAAAAATAATATTCGCTCTGTTTTTTGCATTTTATTCAGTATCGATTTATGCTAACGATACAGAAGATGCTTTTGCGTTATTAACTAAAATGAATCACGCTGTACAAACGCAAGATTACCGCATTTACTTCGTATCTCAAGATAAAAATCAATATGCAACCACATTCGAATATAGCCATATAGGAGCGCCTGTAAAAGAAGATATTAATGCCTACTTGCGCTATCTAGAAGGCTCTGATAAAGAGATCATCTTACATAAAGGCATAACCAGTTACTTTCAACCTAATAGTTCATCGTTTTCTATCACTAGCTCACGAATTATCGAAGCTTTCCCTGACGTTGTTTATAATAATTTTAATGATCTTAAAGAAGTTTACGATTTTATTTTCCTAGGGAAATCAAGAACAGCTAATCGAAGCGCTAAATTAGTTAAAATCATAGCCAAAGAACAGGACCGTTATAGCTATGTAATTTGGATTGATGATGAAAACAGTTTACCAATTAGGATCGATTTATTAGATCAAAATAGCGACATCATTAATCAAATAAAAGTAATACAGCTAGATAAAAATTTTGATAAAAAAGAGCAACTAGATTATATCAACAGCCGAACTTACCCAATCTTATTATCGATCGAAAAACAAAATAATGTCCTTGACCAATGGCGACTAGCGTGGTTACCTAAAGGATTTAAAGAAGTAGCTGCTTATAATTTGAATTTTTACAATTCTGACATTGCGACTAAATTGTTTTCAGATGGCGTATTTTCATTTACAGTTAATATCTCATCTGATCAAGCTAAACAAGCTAATCAAATTATTCAACAAGGTGGAAGGACTATTTTTTCAACCAACTTAGGTCATAAAAATATTATCATCATAGGTAATTTACCGCGTACTACAGTTGAACGTATTGCACAAAACATTGTTCAGAAATAAACGCAAAGTTCTCGATAACGCTATGCTTAGTAGTGATAAAAGTGTAAAATGCTTCTCTTTCTGACTATGTAATTATTAGCAATATTGGTCATAACCAAAAGCATTTTAGATAGTTAACCATTAATAACCAAGATACTAATTATAATTTATTAATATGAATAAAAATATCCGCAATTTTTCAATTATTGCCCATATTGACCATGGTAAATCAACGCTTTCAGACCGCATAATACAAATTTGCGGTGGGCTTTCAGATCGTGAAATGGAAGCTCAAGTACTTGATTCAATGGATCTTGAGCGTGAACGTGGCATCACAATCAAAGCACAAAGTGTAACCCTTGATTATCATGCTAAAAATGGCGAAACATACCAGCTCAATTTTATTGACACACCAGGTCATGTTGATTTTTCTTATGAAGTGTCACGCTCGCTAGCTGCTTGTGAAGGGGCGTTATTAGTTGTGGATGCGGGGCAAGGTGTTGAAGCACAAACGCTGGCAAACTGCTACACCGCGTTAGATATGGATCTTGAAGTTGTCCCTGTTCTAAACAAAATTGACTTACCAGCAGCTGAACCAGAGCGCGTTGCAGCCGAAATCGAAGATATTGTAGGTATTGATGCTAGCAATGCAGTGCGCTGCTCGGCAAAAACTGGCGTTGGAGTTGTTGATGTACTTGAGCAATTAGTCAGTGATATTCCACCACCAGAAGGTGATTCGACAGCACCATTGCAAGCACTTATTATCGATTCATGGTTTGATAATTATTTAGGTGTAGTTTCATTAATTCGTATCAAAAATGGTGAATTAAACAAAGGTGATAAGATCAAAGTAATGAGTACCGGTATGACTTATAACGTTGATCGACTTGGCATTTTTACCCCTAAGCAAATTGACAAACAATGCCTGCATTGTGGTGAAGTGGGTTGGGTTGTTTGTGCGATCAAAGATATACTAGGCGCGCCAGTGGGCGACACCTTAACTTTAGCAAAAGCACCTGCGCAAAATCCATTACCTGGTTTCAAAAAGGTCAAACCACAAGTTTATGCTGGATTATTCCCAACCAGTTCTGACGATTACGAAGCTTTTCGTGATGCCCTTGGCAAATTAAGTCTAAATGATGCCTCATTGTTTTATGAGCCAGAAAATTCTGGAGCTTTAGGGTTTGGATTCCGTTGTGGTTTTCTTGGCTTATTACATATGGAAATCATTCAAGAACGCTTAGAGCGTGAATACAACCTTGATTTGATAACCACAGCACCAACGGTTGTTTATGAAGTACTAACCACATCAAATGACATTATCTACGTTGATAGCCCAGCCAAGTTACCAGCAGTAAATAACATTCAAGAATTACGCGAACCAATAGCAGAATGTAACATATTAGTTCCGCAAACTTATTTAGGCAACGTCATCACACTCTGTGTTGAAAAACGTGGCGTGCAAACCAACATGGTTTATCATGGAAACCAAGTTGCTTTAACGTACGAAATCCCAATGACCGAAGTTGTATTAGACTTTTTTGACAAACTAAAATCGACTTCACGTGGGTATGCATCATTAGATTACAGCTTTAAACGATTCCAAGCTGCCGACATGGTAAGATTGGACGTATTAATTAATGGTGAACGTGTTGACGCATTAGCCTTAATTACTCACAAAGACAATGCACCATATCGTGGACGAGAATTAGTCGAAAAAATGAAAGATCTTATTCCTCGTCAACTATTTGATATTGCCATACAAGCGGCTATCGGCAATCATGTCATAGCAAGATCAACGGTCAAACAACTACGCAAAAATGTATTAGCCAAATGTTATGGTGGCGATGTGAGTCGTAAAAAGAAACTTTTACAGAAGCAAAAAGAAGGTAAAAAGCGCATGAAACAAATAGGTAATGTCGAGTTACCGCAAGAAGCCTTTTTAGCTATTTTGCATGTAGGAAAAGATTAACCAATTAAAAACAAATCAATAAAAAGATTTATTTAAAGAGGGGAAAAAATGGCTGGAACATTTGCCATCATATTAACATTAGCAACACTCATTACTGGTATCTTTTGGTTTTTAGAAAAATTCAAATGGAAACCAGCAAGGCAACGTAAAGTTGAAGAAATCCGTACCCAAAGCAATGGCGAAGTTGATGGACAGTTACTTGCCGAAGTTGGTAAACCCAAAGGTTGGGTTGAAAACTTAGCATCGTTTTTTCCAGTGCTGTTTGTTGTGTTTGTTATTCGTTCATTCATCTATGAACCATTTCAAATTCCATCAGGATCAATGATGCAGACATTACTAATTGGCGACTTTATTGCGGTTGAAAAATTTTCTTATGGCGTGCGTGATCCTATTACTAACACCGTCATCATACCGACAGGACAACCAAAACGTGGTGATGTTGCCGTATTTAAACACCCAAATGTTCCTAAAATGGATCTTATAAAGCGTGTTGTCGGCTTGCCAGGTGACAAAATCGTCTATTTAGTAAAAGAAAAGCAAATTTTAATCTATCCAGCTTGCCAAGCAACAGATACAAATTGCGAAGGGCAACAATTACAGCCACTTGATTTGCATTATAGTCAACCAAAACCAAGCAACTGGAAAGAAGTACACGAACAGTTCAAACAAGGCCTTAATTTTTACACGCTAGAACAATATGCAGATAAAGGCATTGTCGATTCTCAGTCTATCGTGACATTGGATATGAATATTCAACAAGAAACTCTAGGGGACACACCGCACGATATTCTAACCACCCAAGGTTCACAAGAAAATCCTAACTATTTTTATCATCAGGATGGACAACCGATAGCCACTTGGGTTGTACCACAAGGGCATTATTTTATGATGGGTGACAACCGCGATAACAGTGGTGACAGTCGATACTTTGGTTTTGTACCGGAAGCTAATTTTGTTGGTAAAGCAACCGCAATTTGGGTCAGCTTTGAAAAACAACCAAACGAATGGCCAACTGGAGTTCGCTTAAGTCGTATTGGTGGCATACATTAATAGCTATAATTATGAAAAAATTTAGTCAAATTCAACAATCAATCGGCTATATATTTCAAGATATATCCTTACTTGAATTAGCACTTACTCACCGAAGTGCTAATAAACTGCATAATGAACGTTTAGAGTTTTTAGGGGATTCTATTTTAAGTCTTGTTATAGCCGATGAACTTTATCACCGTTTTATCAAACAAGATGAAGGTGACCTAAGCCAAATGCGTGCAACACTCGTTTGCGGGCAAACACTTGCCGAAATTGGTAAAGATTTTAAATTGGGCGATCACCTTATTTTAGGGCAAGGTGAATTAAAAAGTGGTGGTTTTCGTCGCGAATCGATTATTTCTGATGCTGTAGAAGCCATAATCGGTGCCATTTATCTAGATAGCAACCTCGACACAGTTCGTTCACTTATCTTATCATGGTATCAAAGTCGCTTGACCCAAATTCAACCTGGTATTAAACAAAAAGATGCCAAAACAAGATTGCAAGAATACTTACAAGGAATTCATCGTCCGCGCCCATGTTATCTAATTCTTGAAGTAACTGGCGATAACCACGAACAAGAATTCTTAATTCAATGCAAAATAGACAATGATAGCCATGAATATTTAGGTCGTGGCCTAAGTCGCCGAAAAGCAGAACAAGCTGCCGCACAAGAAGCTCTCAACCAATTAGGTATAAAATGACAGAAACAACACAACATTGTGGATTTGTCGCCATTGTCGGGCGACCAAATGTAGGTAAATCAACGCTACTAAACCAATTGCTAGGTCAAAAAATCTCGATCACATCACGCAAAGCGCAAACGACCCGTCACCGAATTGTAGGGATTGACACGCAGGATAACGACCAAATTATCTATATCGACACCCCCGGACTTCATATTGAAGAAAAAAGAGCCATAAACCGCTTAATGAACCGTGCTGCAAGCAGCTCAATAGGGGATGTAGAACTCGTTATTTTTGTGGTTGAAGGCACCCATTGGAATGACGACGACGAAATGGTCGCCAACAAACTCAAAGATTGCAAAAGCCCAGTTCTGTTAGTGATTAATAAAATTGACAACGTCATCGACAAGACTCAATTATTACCGCATATTCAAGCGATAAGCCAAAAAGTTAACTTTCTTGATGTTGTGCCAATTAGCGCAGAAAAAGGAGAAGGTGTAGATATTATCAAAGATATCGTCAAAAAACACTTACCAGAAGGCGAACACCATTTTCCTGAAGATTACATTACCGACCGCTCGCAACGTTTTATGGCATCGGAAATCATCCGCGAAAAACTTATGCGCTTTTTGGGTGACGAATTACCTTACTCGGTAACTGTCGAAATTGAACAATTCAAAGTTGATGAACGTAACGGAATGTATCGAATTAACGGATTAATCTTAGTTGAACGTGAAGGACAAAAGAAAATGGTCATCGGCAACAAAGGTGAAAAAATCAAAAAAATTGGTATTGAAGCGCGCAAAGACATGCAATCATTTTTCGACAACAAAGTCCATCTAGAGCTTTGGGTAAAAGTCAAAGCAGGCTGGGCTGATGATGAACGAGCGTTGCGGAGTTTGGGTTATAGTGATGATTAAAGATCTTGCCCGATTTCTACCTTTAATCAGGCATCCTAATGCCTGATTTTCTATCCATTCTGCGCCTTTTAATGTCATAAAAATAGCCATTTTATAAATGCCACTTGCACAATACTACAAGCTTAAATTCTTAACTATTCCTGCGTCAAAATTCGCCAATCTCTTAAAATTAAATATGGTGACTATAAATATCTAGTAACCAAATACCAAAGCCACAAAACTACCACTCCAAACAAAATCACTTTCCACTATAACCGACTAATTTAATTAAAACAAAAAATCAATAAAATCAATAGTCTACCGGAGCGATTTTAGGCCTTTAAAAAGCACCTACTCCACCAGTCCCAAAAACCACTCAACCGCTACGCCCCATAAAAAACGCCACTCCCCAAAAAAAGCCAAAGCAACCCCACACTCACCGCTAACAAATCTTTACAATAAATTAACAAAAAAAGTGGCGGATTATTTATCATCAAGTTATAATTTTTGAGCTTATTCAAGCAGGAAATCGTTCAAAAATAAAGCAAACGGATAGAGAAATTGATAAAAAACAAGAAATTATTTGGCAAGGAAATAAAAATGCATTACCATGGTTGGCATCTGGCATCTGGCATCTGGCCTGCCAAACCTATGCCCTAAATCTTATTGATTCGCACGGTAGCCAAAGTAGGTCGCCACAGTTATTTTCATCA
>NZ_LZHA01000038.1:0-14036 GCF_001690335.1 Gilliamella sp. Gris1-4
TTTCTGTCTGCTAATTCTGTAAAAAAGCCCTCAAAAGAGGGCAAAGGATTTGCATGTACTCGTCTTTCCGAGTTGTCAAAATTCGTTAGCTTAATAAAATGATTTTTTATTTTTTTCATTAAAATGAAATTCAGCTTTTTCATAACATATGAGCTTTAATGCTTTTTGAACTGAATCAGTGTCAACATCATCCCAACCAAACGCTTTCATTATTTTTTTTTCAATTTCTAGATAATCACTATCGCTGAGTTTGTCATAAAGTTCGTTTGATTGAGCTTTAATTTCTGCTTCTTTAGCATCTTGTATTTCAGTGCCGCTCATCATGTTGCAATAAGCATTTTCGTAACCGTTCTCTACAGCTCTATGTAACATCATCTATCTCCTTTTATTTCAAACTCAAGCGCACTCTATGAATGCGCTTTGATTTGAATACTGGTACATACCCCAGTAGGTGTTGCGCTCCCTTATTCCGTGCTATCCTTTCATCAGCTTAGAGGGAGCTAGGCATTTCGTTCTAAGATGAGCTTCGCTTTCACACTGTCTACTTGAATAACACTTTATAAGTTGTTCCGACTTTCCGAATTTTTAAAGAGCTTCAACTTTGGTAAGTTGATTTGTTTTGATGTGATTATTACAACATAAGTTGTTATTAATATCAACACCTAAAGTTGTTATTATTTTTAATTAAGTTGTTAAGTTGTTGTTTTTGTGTGATTGATTGTTATTTGTTTGCTTGTTTTTTAATCAATTAGGTGTTTTATAGTTGTGGTGGGATTTTAGGCGTGAAAAAAGCCCCAGAAGGGGCTTGTTATTTTTGGTATATATTAAGCGACTTTAGCTAAACTTAATGCAAATTTATACCCATCATTGTATGCGGTAAAAGCATCTTTATGTCTGACGCTGCCGGCTTGACTGTACGAAATGCTATCTAAAACTGAATCATCAATCGCTTTAGGTATTCCATTTACTGCATGAAAATACCCTAGCTCAAATGCACAGCCTGCACATTTATGTCTGCTAAATGTGCCTTGATATTCAGGTAATGATTCGAAGTGAACATCGTAACGGTGTGCCTTATGGCATATAGGTGAATAACCCATTTTTAATACCTCTCTAATTGATAAGCATTAAATAGGGCTTTACTTAAAAAGAAAACGAATATAGAATAACTATCGAGATCTCGCAATAAAGCCCATAATGCTTTATTTTTTAGTATTAGCCCGATACGCCAATATCGGGCTTTCCCATATCTAGTAGTTTATTATGTTGCCAACCACTAAATATAGATCAAATTATACCCAATAAAATAAAAAGCTTCAATAAAAAGATCAGCTTAAAGCAGTCTATTATCAATAATAAGGCTATTTTTTATTTTTTGCTGAAAATGGTGTGGGAAATAAGAGACACCCTTAGGGGGTGATTGATGAATGATTAGCGGTATGTAAAAAAAGTACAGTTAATTTTTAGATAAGTATGAAAAAACCCGCGCTGACGGGTTGGTTATATACAGATTTATATTTAGAATTGATCGGAACTAATTGGAATATGAGTTTTATTAAAAAACTGTTTAATGAAAGTTTTATTTTCAGTTGATGCAATAATTTCTGCTTGTGTTTTTATTTCATCTGATAATATTGGTGACTTAGATTGATTTTCTGTTTTCAATTTTTCTTTAAGATAAACTTGAGTATTAGATCTCAACACAAAAGAAAAAATTTGAGTATTCTCATTATCAACACCAACAATTGTAGTTATCATCTTAACCATTAGTTTATCTAATTCTTTATGAATCATGATGCTTTCTTGAGATTCATTTATTTGAAATTCAATATCTGTACCGTTTTTCGCTTTTCTATATTCATCAAAGCTAATATTAATAATAATGAAATCTTTATTTTGTTTAAATAATTTATCCATATTTTATTTCTCTTTAACTAGTATATTAATAATAAAGACAGCTATTAGTATCATTCGGATAATTATTGTCTAATCCACCTTTCATAGGATTTTTAATCTTTTCTATTATATTTTTACATATAAGTATAATGTCAAATTTAGTAGATTCTTCTAATTCTATGTAGCAAGCTTCATTGTTAATTAATTTCGAAAAAATAACGCCATTATTCTCATCATCTATACAATTGATATCTTGAATTAAGATATCTGCAGGTATACCAAGTCCATTATGAAGTTTTTTAATCATATTTAAACTTAGATTTCTTTTGCCATTGAGGACTTCTGACACTTTAGATGATGAGCCTAAATATTTTTTCATATCTTCATTAGTTAAACCTTTTTGATCCATAATAAATTTTATATAATCAATAGGAGAAGGAGCCTCAACGGAGTAGTTTAAATTTTCATATTTTTCAATTAGCATTGCTAATAATTCGAATTCATCGCTTTCCTCTGAAAGAGGTGTTAATTCTTTACCGAAAAGTTCAGTGAATCGAGCCATTGCTTTTTGATATTCTGCTTCATTATGCAGTATAGTCCAAAAATAGCTAGCCATTATTTTAACCTCAATTTATCATATTCAGAATGAGTATAGACCCCATCAATAAGAACCATGCCATTACAATATCTCACTTGAACAACAACTCTATAGTTATTATGTTTGACATTAAAAACACCTTTAGAATCACCTAACTGGTCATATGAATTATTAAAATTGTTTTTAATGTCATGTGGATTATTCCAAGTTGACAATTCAACTTTTCTTAACCAAGAGTTCAGGTGTCTACTTGCTTCAGGATGTTTCTTATTAAATTCGATTATCTTTTCTTTCCCGAATATTTTCATAAATTTCCCAAATTGGGAATATATATAATATATCCCTTATAATTAAAATTATCAATAACTATCTAATTTACTTTATTCTATTTGAACGATTGAATCTTTGTTTCAATAACCGCCGTAGCGGTTAGCCGTGTTTTCTTAATAGCATTGATTACATTTCAAATGAACAATGAAATACTCGCCCGATTATTTCTATATTTTTTGAATCATCAATTTCATCAGGAAATTCTTCAGAGTTGTAAGAAACAATTCTTATTTTTCCTGCTGGTAATAAATACAATCTTTTTAGCCGACACAATCCGTCTTGGCATATTGCATAAACATCGCCATCACGAATATCTTTTTGTAGTGTGTTCACCGCAACAGTTGCTCCATCTGGAATAACGGGCTCCATACTGTTTCCTTTAGCTGGAAAACAAATGACAAATTCTTTTTGTGCGTTTTTTCTTCTAAAAAAAGATTTGCTAAATCTGAGCTTATATCCATTGTGATCTTCCGTGCTTGAACAACCATGTCCTGCTGCAAGTTCAATTGATTTGAAATATGGAACTTCAACTTCATCATCATTTAATGGGGTTTTATCATCCCACTCATCTACGTCTCTTGTTGATAATTCATCCATCGGCGTTCCGTCTCGTTGCTGTTTAAGCTGAGGACCTTCTCCTTTAGCTAACCATTCAACCGAAACACCTAAATAATCAGCGATCTTCAATAGATTTCTATTTGATTTTGTTTTGCCTGTCATTAATTTCCATATTGTGGTTTGAGACATACCAATAGCCTCTCCCAATTTCGCTTGAGAAATCTTCTTTTCTTTCATTATTGAGGTTAGTCGATCTGCTAATGTCATTTTTTAAGCTCCTTTTTCATTTAAATAAAATACAACCAAAGTTGTATAAAGTAAAACATCTTAAGTTGTTGACACAAGCAAAAACAAAAGATAATATTTACAACATAAGTTGTTAAAAGAGAGTTTGTATGAAAAATAAAGCAATTGAGAAAGCTATTTTAATTACGGGAAGCCAGAAAAAATTAGCTGATGCGTGTGGGAAAACTCAGACATCAGTATGGAAGTGGCTGCACGGATTGTCTGATGTTAGTCCTGAACATGTTCATTTAATAGTAAAAGCAACCAATGGGGAAGTTGCAGCTTGCGATATTAGACCTGATTTACCAGAACTTTTCCCAAGAAAGAGGGTAAGCAATGAACGCAGTTGAAATATTAAAACTAATAGGGCGTCCGAATGCCTATTATCCTAAGCTAGCTAAGCCACTGGGTGGTGTGAGTCCTGCTGTTTTATTCTCACAATTATTTTATTGGCAAGACAAGGCTACGTCTGATTTAGGTGTGTATAAAACACGTGATGAGCTTGAAGATGAAACTGGTTTATCTCATAACGAACAAAGAACGGCTATCAAAAAACTAAAAGAAAAAGGTGTGTTAATTGTTACAGAAAAGAGGTTAGAGCATAAGACTTTTTACAAGATTGATAATGAAAAAGTTAATCAAGTTTTAAGCGATTTCGCCAACTCTATAACTCAATCATCACGACAAATGAAAAGTAGTTACCCCGATCTCTACAATGTAGATGTCGAGACGACTACAAAATCAAGTTCGTTATATCAAGAGAATACTACAAAGACTACTACAGAGAATACTACAAATATTATTGCGAATAAATCGCAACAGCCAAAGCGACCTTGTCAGTTTCCTGATGAATTTAAACCGAACGATCATCATCGAGATATAGCGATGAATGAAAACATCAATTTGGATAATGAGTTTGTCAAATTCAGGGATTACTGCTTGGCGAATGGCAAAAAATATATTGATTGGAATGCGGCTTTTAACAACTGGTTACGCAATGCTAACGGTTATAAAAAATCAAATAAACCACCTGAAAAATTCATGACCCTTGCCGAGCGTAACAGAGCCGTTTTAGAGAGCATGAGGAGTTAGTAATGGCAAAGATCACAGATGATTTTTTAGCAGTTATTGGCGGATTACTTGAGATTTACGGACAACAAGCAAGCACTGTCAAGGTCAATATTTACTGGTCAACGCTTGGGCAATATCCGATTCAATCATTAAAGGCTGCCGCTAATGCTTGGGTGCGTAAAAGCCAGTTTATGCCGAAACCTGCGGATTTAATCAAGCTAATGGGCGGTTCAAGTAATCATTTATCACCAGATGAAGCGTGGTCGATTGCAATACTTGCTAGCGATGAAACCAATACGGTTGTTTGGACTAATGAAATAGCAAAAGCGTGGGCACAAGCTGAAATTGTCTACCGAAATGGTGACAAAATTGGAGCAAGACGAACGTTTATTGATGCATATGAGCGAATGGTTGACGAATCGATGATGTACGGACGAGCTATCGAGGTGTTTGTCTCCCAAGGTAGCGATAAAGCAAAGCGTGCTGATGCTATAAACCATGCCGTTTTTACAGGGCTATTAACACAAGAGCGAGCTAATCATTATCTGCCAAAACCAGAAAATACGTTTGCAATGTTGGAATGCAAAACTGAGCAGGGAGCATCAAGTAAAAGCATGATGCATATTGCTAGCATTAAGCAGATGTTAAAAACAGGTAGAGCTTGTGTTGCGGAGAGTTAACCATTGCACACTCGGTATTAATCACATGCTAGACAAAATAGCATACGACTATGTGAGAGCGATACGAGAACCAGGAGCAAATACGGCAAAGATTAAACAGCAGTTAGCAGAACGAGTAAAAAATTATTCAGAAGAAGACAAAATTAAATTGAGAGAGTTGATACAGAAGTGGCTTACAAAATAACAGCAGAAGTTAAAAAAGGTTGGCAAGCGTGGGGAACGGTTGTGTTGCGTCGTGATTCAAGACTCACAGAAAAAAGTTTAATTAAAACACTCGCTACAGTTGAGAACTCATTCGGCAATACTAAAGTTGAAGTGTTGGTCCGTAATTTTGAGTGTGTGAGGGTTTAGAAGTGATTAAAGAAATACGATTAACACATGAACAAGCACGCAACACAGCGATTAACGTAATAAATCAATTGCCAGTTGATAGCGAGCATCCGTTGCGCATAGTAATCGACGAAGACAATCGCACGTTAGCACAAAATCGCATGATGTGGGCTGTTTTGAATGATATTGCTAAGCAAGTTGAATGGAATGGAGAAAAGCTCACAGCAGAGGAATGGAAGCATTTAATCACGGCTAATTTACACGGGCAGAAATGTGTAAAAGGCATTCAAGGCGGACTGGTGTTTATGGGGTTATCAACGCGAAGAATGAATAAAAAAGCATTTGCTGATGTGGTGACTTGTGCTGAACAGTTTGGGGCTGAAAATGGCGTTATATTTAGCTCAGATGCACAGGAAGCGATTCGACTAGCTGAACAGTACAAAGACCAATTATCAAAGGTAGCATGATGAACAACGAACACAAAGAACAATTAAAACGATACGATGATAAAGAGCAAGAATTAGAGCGAGCAATAGCAATAGTTAGAGAGCAACGCAGAGAATACATTAATCAGCATAATTTAAATAGAGTTAACAATGAGCAGACTAACTAAAGAAGCAAGAGGGCGAGAGTGTATGGTTCGATTGCCGTGCTGCAATCATAATCCAGAAACTACAGTTCTAGCTCATTACAGACTGGCAGGAACGTGTGGCGTAGGTATGAAGCCGAATGATTTGCAAGGCGCATGGGCTTGCTCAGCTTGTCATGATGAAATCGACCGCAGAACACGAATATTTGAGAATGAATTCGTTAGATTAGCGCACGCTGAGGGTGTAATTAGAACTCAGGACATGCTAATTAAAGAGGGGAAGATTAAATTATGATTAACCTGACATTACCGTACCCTCCAACTGTCAATCATTATTGGGGGACAGTAGGAAAACGGAGATATATAAAACCACAGGGCATTAAATTTAGGAATGATGTTATTGGTATAGTTTTGCAAAATAAAGCTAATAAGAAGTTAGCTGAAAGAGTAATGATTGATATTAAGGCGTACATGCCAGACAGAAGAAAACGAGACCTAGATAACATCAATAAAGCCATTTTTGACGCATTAATACATAGCGGTGTCATTGTAGATGATGAGCAAATAGACGTATTACATAGCGAAAGAAAAGAAGTTTTTAAGGGTGGAAAGATAGAATTAACTATCAGTGCATTGGGAGGGATAAATGAGAGAAACTAAGGATATTTTAATAGCGTGGAAAAATACACGCATTTTAAAGCGCATGGGGACAGAATACCCCTCAAAATCGGCGGGTATTAATGGGGCACCAATGGATTTTGATTATCGTCAGTATTTAACAGAAGAAGAGGCACAGATTATTGATAATGCTGTTTTAAGATTAAAAGCAGATAATATTGAGCATTGGGCAGTATTAACATCCTTTTATCTCCGTGAAATTTCATGTAGTAAGCAAGCGAGAATATTGGGTAAAAGAACGGATGATATAACAAAAATTTTGTTTGCTGCTGAATGTTTCATTCGTGGTCATATTATTGAATTATTCCCAAAGGTGGCATAGTTGACAATGAACATAATTAAGATGTATATTGAAAAAACGTTAGCAAAATCTAACGTCGGGATTGGCGTCCTGAGGCAAATATCATCCGCACAAACTGCGTAAGCAGTTTTTCTATATCTAGTCTATGGTGGGCTAGGTGAGGGAGCTTAACCGCTCGCTGGATTCGGATGATTAACCAGTACGCCAACCTTGCTTAGTTCACCTCCAATATTGGCGTGTTGGTGGTGATTTATAAAATAACCAATCATCCGAGGTCAATATTATGACTAATCAAATTTCAGTTTTTCAATTTCAATCTTCTTATGAAGTTCGCATTCAATTAATTAATAACGAACCTTTCTTTTGCTTAAAAGATGTTTGTAGTGTTTTAGACATCAAAAACCATAAAGATTTATTAGCAAAACAGATTGATAATAAGGGGGTAGAAAAAATCTACCTCCCTACAAATGGCGGTAATCAATACGTTGTATTTATTAATGAGCCAAACTTATACCGAGTGATATTTAGAAGTAATAAGCCAGAAGCTAAACAATTTCAAGATTGGGTATTTAATGATGTACTTCCAAAAATCCGTAAAACCGGTGCATACTCAGTTGTTGATAAGTCAAATTACATTACATCACAGCAATTGCAAGATTTAAAATATATCATTAATAATATTTCAAATGCCTTTTTCTACACTGAAGCATTCACGCAAGGAGTTTGGAAAATGGTACGTGACGCAACTGGTGCTGATAGTATTCAACATATAAGAAAAGATAGACTTTACTTAATAAGCGCAGAAATTGAAAAAATGTTAAAAGTAACCCAGATGTATTTAACGTTGAGGCGAGATACTGAAAGCGAAATTATTAAAAAGATTTTCAGGAACCACAACGATCAAGATATTATCATGTTCAATGTAAAACATGAACATGCCCAATTTTTGTTAAACATAGATAAGATGCATAAAATATACCTAAAAGATTTTAATAAAAAATTAATTGCAGATATCAAATAACACAATACAAAGGGCTTTACGCCCTTTTTAATAAAATAAATATTGATTATTGTATCCAAAAGTATACAATATTTAATAAATACAAGATTGGTGTATGTATGAATATAATTAACCAAACAGAAATTTTCGAAAACTGGTTAGAACGCTTGAAAGATTCTAAAGGAAAAACAGTAATAACAGCAAGAATTCGAAGAGCTGCTTTTGGTAATTTTGGTGATCATAAATTTTTAAGGGATGAAATTTACGAAATGCGAATTACTGTTGGTGCAGGCTATCGAGTATATTACGCAAAAGATGGAAATATTACTTATCTCTTATTATGTGGTGGTGATAAGTCAACACAAAAGAAAGATATAAACAAAGCGGTAAAACTTTGGAAGGAGATTAAAAATGGTTAAAGTGACGCAATTTGATGCGGCAAAATTCCTTAATACTGATGAAGAAAGAGCAATGTATCTTTCAGAATTTTTGCATGAGGATATTTCATCAGAAGAATTTATTGCAGCACTTAATGATGTAGCTCGTTCAATAGGTATGACAAAAATAGCAGAAGAAGCAGGTATCGGAAGAGAAAGTCTATATAAAACGTTATCAGCGAAAAAACCTAGATTTGACACTATGCTTAAAATTATTCATGCGTTAGGTATGGATCTACAAATCACAGCAACAAGAAAGGCTTGTAATATTCAATAAATACTTGACTGTACGGATATACGGATAGATAATATATATATGATGCGGTTTTGAACGCATAGAATTTAAGCCCACTAAAATAGTTGGGCTTTTTGCTATCCATATGTGAGTAATTTTATGAGAACACGAGCATATAGACGACATCAAGTTAAGCGATGTCTAGATAATAGAAAGCACGATTTTTATTCTGGTGATTCTAGAAAATCGCTAAAAAGGCATGTGACAACACCAACAGCTTGCTCTTGTTGGATGTGCGGCAACCCAAGACGATATCTCAACGAGTTAACATTGCAAGAACATCGATCATTACTGAATTTAAAAGAAAGCCTCAATTAAGAGGCTTTTTTGTTATCAAGGTAAAATTTCACAGCATCAACAATAAGCTTAGCTTGTGGAATATCTAGGCTTTTACTTGCTTGTTCAATTAATGCGATATCGTCAACGTGTAGCTTAAAGCCTTTGACCTTTACACCTCGTTTTTGGTCACTTTTTGCTTGAATTTCAACTCTTGTTAATGCCATGTTATCCGCCTTGATTTTTTAAAATTAAATTGTTATATTTAAGGTCATCGGAGAGGTTTCCCTCTCCTTTGAACTACTTTAGAATGCTGGGGAGCTAATCAAAAGTAGCAGAATTAAAATGAATATTTTCTTTTTCATTTTTCTTCTCCTTAAGCCCTCGTCTTAGGTCGGGGGTTTACCTTATCAAGTCCCTCACTTGATGCTTATTATTGTAAGTTAACCTACAATAAAAGTCAACACTATTTATCAAAAAATTTTAATTTTTATAGATTTATTACTGAATAAAATTAATGAAGTCTTATATGCATTTTTGTGTTTTATTTATCAAAAGATAAATAGTTGTTGTATTGCTACTTTAAGTTGAATCTAATTTTACTAGGTTAATAACTTGGTTATTAATCGTATTCTGAGGTGAAATTATATGATTACTAATAGATTTAATTATTCTAAAGCGTTAGAAGTATTACTATATGTATCTTCTAAGGTTGGATATATGTATCATACAGGTAAGATTATTTATTTTGCGAACAGATATCATCTAGAAAAATATGGTCGTTTTGTTATTGATGATCGCGTTATTGCCATGAAAAACGGTCCCGTTTTATCTAATATATATGACATGATTAAAAGCGCCAGAGGTGATAATTGTAATTATCCTGAAGTTAAAAAATATCTGACTTATTTGTCGAGTGGATCAAGCCTGCATAAGCTAGTCCCTAAAAGGGAGGCTGATATGGACTATCTCAGTGATAGTGATATTGAGTGTTTGAATGAGGCAATAGAAAAAATCAAAGGAATGAGCTTTAATGATTTAGAAAGCTTTAGCCATGATGATTTATATTATACTGCTGATCAAAATAATGAGATTTCAATTGATGAGATAATTAATCATTCAATTCATTCTGACACGTTAAGAAAGTATTTGGCTGGTTAAGAATGCTTTATTAGGTGGCAATTTCCCTAAAGAGTTTAGGAAAAAACAATTTAAAGTGGGAGCTGTTGTTTTCACTCATTGTCATTTCACTACACCACCTAAAAACAAATATCATGTTATTTGCTGTTGTGAACCTCTTTTAGTCTTATTGATAAATTCAGATATCCCTGATTTCATACGTTCGAAAGAAGCATTAAATAAATGCCAAGTTGAATTAGATCAAAAAAGTCACCCATTTTTAAATTGGGATTCATATTTAAATTGTATAGATGCTCATAATGCGTATGACATATCATTTTTTAATAGTGAGTTTGCTAAAAATTTTGATCAGTTTTATAGGGGTAATTTGTCAATAAATTGTATCAGGGATGTTCTGCAGGCAGTAAATGATTCTCCTGTTATGATCCCTTTATATAAAAAATTAATAACAAAAGAGTTAAATAAATTATTAATTGACAATTAATTGTAAATAATAAAAACAGACCGCTTAACTGCGGTTTTTTTATGTCCAAATTTCATGCATGTCAGCGACATTAATGTCGTCAACATCTACAGAATCGACAGCAAAGCTAGACACACACATAACTAACATTTAGCTAGTACGCTGTCACATCATTAACTCATATGAAGAATAATAACATGTATAAATCATCAATCATGGAATGGTTGCAATCGAATGCGCCATTAATTTATGGCGTCGTTTTATCCATCATCATAGCCTACGGTCGTTTAACGTATGATGGTGTGGGCGGACGTCGTAAATGGGTAGAAGCGTTATTGTGTGGTGCGTTGTCATTAGCTGCTAGCAGTGGGCTAGATTATTTTGGCTTACCAGTTAGTATGAATCCGTTTATTGGTGGCGCAATTGGTTTTTTAGGGGTTGATAAATTACGTCAAATATCAAATTCAATGTTAAGAAAAAGGGTTGATAACAACGATGACCAAACTAACTGAACATTTTACGCTAGAAGAGTTTACTCGCTCGACAACAGCCAGCAGATTAAAAATTGATAACTCTGTGCCTGCCGATTTAATGCCTAACGTGCAATTAACAGCTACTCATCTTGAGTTAGCAAGAAAAGCTTTGGGTAAGCCAATCATTATCACGTCTGGTTACCGCTGTCCTGCATTAAATGCTCGTGTCGGCGGTGTGGCAACAAGCGCGCATACGCAAGGGCTTGCAGTGGATTTTAAATCGTCATTTGGTTCACCTAAAGATATTTGTCAACGATTAATTGATGCTAATGTACAGTTCGATAAATTAATTCAAGAGCATAATCAATGGGTGCACATTGGATTTAGTCCAACTAATAATCGTCAAATAGTGTTAACTGCCGTAAAAAATGCAGGTAAAACGATTTATAAGAGCGGGCTAGTATGAGTAAAGAAAAGGCATTAAGCATAGTATTAATCATTGCTGTTTTTGTCTTTGCTGTCTATTTCGGTTACAACAATTATCAAGAGAAGAAACAGCTCAAAAAAGATAATGCTGAACTGTTCGGAAAAATCGAACAGTTGAACCAGGACATCACTAGAAACAACCAAATTATAGCAGATAACGAAAATAACAAACGTGAGCTAGAAAATCAGTCTATTGAACGGCAGGAGCAAATCAATGAGCAACTCAAAAATAATGACTGCGCTAATCAGTTTGTGCCTGTGTCTGTTTCTAACAGCTTGTACAAAAGAGCGAAAAGTTTACGTCAATCGACCGATACCGGCAAATTTGCTCAGTGATTGCGTGCCGAATTTACCATCTCAAAAAATGACGTTTGGCGATAGTCTCAGATATAACGAGCATTTGCTAAATGTTATTGAGAAATGTAATGCGGATAAAAGGGCAATAAAGGAAATTAGTAATTAGTGCTGTACTAACTCAGATAAATAATTTATAATAAATGTGCACTTAGAGTAACATGATCAAATAAAGTTATTAAGCAGTTTGTTACATTTCTATCTGTATCATGTTTAATTTCTTTACTCAAGGGGAGTTGGTTCGCGGTCGGCAAACTTAGAAACCATATCCCCTTAAAACTATCAACTTAGATACTCCTCATTAATAGTTTTTCAATTAACTACCAGTATAAATAACTATTCGCTTTTACCGCATAAACTATAAAAATCCCCGGGCGGTTATAAAAAATAACTGCATATTTAATCAAACCGCTTAATTGCGGTTTTTTTATATCTGAAATTTGCCATCACACGGCAATTAACAAAATTAACAACAAGAGCCACTTAGGAATGAGTTTTAGAGGGTATCAGATGGTTTTCATGGTTACCTCTCTTGACTGGTTCCCTGTGTGACTAAAACTCATTTCTAATGGAGAAAATCATGAATATTACAATTTTAAATACTGCAATAAAACAAGATAAAAAAGGGCTATTTTGTATCAATGATATACATAAAGCTAGTGGAAATGATAAAAGTAAGCAGCCATCAAACTGGTTACGCCTTGATTCTACTCAAGAACTAATCCAAGAATTGGAGGACTCCTCATATCTGAGGAGTGGACAAAAAGCAATTGAGGTTATAAATGGCGGTAATTATCGAGGTACATATGTATGCAAAGAGTTAGTTTATGCGTATGCAATGTGGATTAATGCTAAATTTCATCTTCACGTAATTAGAACATTTGATAAAGTAATCCAACAAGATTATCAACGACAACGATTAAGAGAATTGGCAAAGGTTGAATATAAGCCAATGACTGATGCCATTAAATTAGAAAGAGAAAATCAAGGAAAAGATATTAAGCCTCATCATTTTAGTAATGAAGCTGATTTAATCAATCGTATAGCGCTAGGCATGACATCCGCCAAATTTAAAGTGCATCATGACATTAACAAAAACGAATCTATTCGAGATTATTTAACTCCGTGCCAGATTAAATGCATTACTGACCTTCAAAGAGCGAATACAACATTTATTCAATTAGGTATGGAGTTCGAAGATCGAAAAGTTAAGCTAATGGAGCTATTCAAACGAAACCATATTATTTCATTGTTTGATGAACAGCAAAGTATAGCTGCATAATTATTAGTTTAAGGAAAGATTATGAAAAAGGGCGAAAAGAAAAAAGTGGGTCGCCCAAGTGAACTAGCTGAATGCTTAATTAAGGCTAAAGAATACTTGCTTGGGGACTATGAAACATTTGGGGATGTAGTGCCAAGTGTTGCAGGTCTTGCTTGTTATCTTGGTAAGCACAAGTCATCAATGTATGAGTATGCAAAACAAAACAAAGAGTTTTCCGACACGCTAGAAGCAATTAAAACGTTACAAGAGAATAAACTAATAAATGGTGGGCTAACTAGCTCATTCAATCCAACAATCACTAAGCTAATGCTATCTAATCACGGCTATAGCGAAAAACAAGAAATAGACCACCAATCATCCGACGGCTCGATGTCACCAAAACCAACACGAATAGAGCTAGTCACACCCGCAGAGTAAACGTCATGACAACAGCACAAATACAGTTACCTAAAAAATTGATATCTGTGTTTGTAGCCGAAAATGTCAGATATCGTGGTGCGTACGGCGGTCGAGG
>NZ_LZHA01000039.1:0-5185 GCF_001690335.1 Gilliamella sp. Gris1-4
AGTGCGCTTGAGTTTGAAATAAAAGGAGATAGATGATGTTACATAGAGCTGTAGAGAACGGTTACGAAAATGCTTATTGCAACATGATGAGCGGCACTGAAATACAAGATGCTAAAGAAGCAGAAATTAAAGCTCAATCAAACGAACTTTATGACAAACTCAGCGATAGTGATTATCTAGAAATTGAAAAAAAAATAATGAAAGCGTTTGGTTGGGATGATGTTGACACTGATTCAGTTCAAAAAGCATTAAAGCTCATATGTTATGAAAAAGCTGAATTTCATTTTAATGAAAAAAATAAAAAATCATTTTATTAAGCTAACGAATTTTGACAACTCGGAAAGACGAGTACATGCAAATCCTTTGCCCTCTTTTGAGGGCTTTTTTACAGAATTAGCAGACAGAAAAGGGATAAAACAATGACAAGTAAAAAGATTATTGAACGATTACAGCAACAAGATTGGTTTGTTGAATGTAAAACTGAGCATGAATTAGCGTTAGTGTTAAATGCTTGTTTAGATGCGGATGTTGTTTGGTCAAACAGAGTAAGCGCAATAAGTCTTAAATGTAGCATTCCTGTGCCGGCGCTAATCGGGCGTTCATCTCGCCGTTGGAGTAACGGTTTGTGGTTTTCCAACACTTTAGCTGATGAAGATTTAAAGCACTATAGTGACATAACAGATTGGTTTTTCGAAGAATTGAGGAAATAGCATGAACACAATACCGATTGATTACGTCGGCTGTAATGTACATGAAACAGACCGATTTAATATTAATTACAAAATGACTAAGGGCGAGCAAGTATACGCCCTTTTTTGTACCTACTTTTTGACATTCAGCGGACTGTTTGGGCTGATTCGATGGATGTTAGAAGTGGCAGCGGAGTGAAGATAATGACGTGGGAAGAAATATATAGCTCGCTACCCATTCAAGCCAGAATGATTATTGATATAGCAGAAGCGTACAAGGTTGATTTAACAGAATTAGCTAATTTACAAGTTCAAAAACAAGAAAGCGACACGCATTTAAATGAGGTTCGATATGGTAGAGATTAGAAAGGCAGTTAGAAAAAAAGCAAAATTAAGATTGGGTATAGCAGCACCCAGTGGCGCAGGTAAAACTTACTCATCATTGCTGTTAGCTTTTGGGCTGGGTCAAAAGGTAGGGTTAATTGACACAGAACAAGGTAGCGGTGATTTATATGCTGATTTAGGCGACTATGACATTATTCAAATTGAAGCCCCCTACACTATAGATAAATATCTACAGGCAATTAAGGCGTTCGAGCAGGCTAATTATGACGTAATTATTATCGATAGTCTTTCTCACGCATGGGCAGGCGATGGCGGTTTATTGGATAAACAAGGGAAAATCGCAGATAGCGGTAAGGGAAATGGCTACACAGCTTGGAGAAGCATCACGCCGGAGCATAATGCGCTAGTTAATGCAATGCTAGCAAGTCCGTGTCACATTATCGCAACAATGCGAAGCAAGCAAGAATATGTGCTACAAGTTAACGATAACGGTAAACAAGCCCCCAAAAAAGTTGGCATGGCACCGATTCAGCGCGACGGAATGGAATATGAATTCACTGTCATGTTTGATATTGATATTAATCACAATGCAACATCAACAAAAGATAGAACGCGGTTATTTGACGGCAAAATTTTTAAGATTACATCAGAAACTGGCGAGCAATTGCTGGCGTGGTTAAATAACGGTGTTACAAAAGAGCAGGCGGAAGTTAATAATTTCAAAGAAAAGACCTCTAATATTTCATCTTTGGATGAACTGCAGAAATTATTCGCTATTAGTTTTAATAACTTACGTGGATGCAGTGAGCAAGAAGAAGTTATAGAGCACTACAATCAGTTAAAGATAAAGCTTTCAGAAGGTGAAAATAATGAGACAGTTTAATATTTATTTCGATATAGAAACAATTCCAACCCAGTCTGACAATATAAAAAACTATATTCAAAGCAATTTAACAGCGCCGGCAAATTATAAAAAACCCGAAGCGATAAGTACTTGGATTGAAGAAAACAAAGAACCGGCGTATCGAAAAACCGCTTTAAACGGCGGTTTTGGTCAAATTGTTTGTATTGGTTATGCAATCAATGATGGAGATGTAAAGGTAATTCATTTTGATAACTGGATATCATCCGAAAAACAAATATTGCAGACATTTTTTAATGAATTGATTGAGTGTTATAGACCAAGTGCAGACGTAACACCGAATTTTATCGGGCATAACATCGAAAACTTTGACTTACGTTTTATTTATCAGCGTGCAATTGTACTGGGTATAAAACCACCAGCATTTTTACCGCTCAATAGTAAATCATATAACAATATGTATATATTCGACACAATGACAGAATGGGCAGGTAAACGTAATTACGTATCGCTGAATGAAATTTGTTTGTCGCTTGGTATACCACCAAAAGGCGACGAGATAGACGGCTCTAAAGTTTGGGATTTTGTGCAGGATGGAAAATTAAAACAAGTTGCAGACTACTGTGCTGATGATGTTGAAAAAGTTAGAGCAATTCATAAAAGAATAACATTTCAAGATGTGGCTTAAATTAAACAGCATAACCGTCATAGTGACGGTTTTTTAATAACGTCTGGTATATGCGTTGATGATTAGTGTTAGCAGAGACACTGTCCGCAATTGCAGTTAGCCCGCTAATTTGAAATATACAGGCCGTATTGTTTGACATGACGGTAGTCACGCCGTTGGCGACAGAGTGACACCCACCCAAATCACTACATCAGAGAGTTTTAAAATGGCTATTCTAAACAAATCACAAACAGAGAAGCAGAATAAAGATTATTGGCGAACGTCAG
This sequence comes from Gilliamella sp. Gris1-4, assembly GCF_001690335.1. Lineage (NCBI taxonomy): Bacteria > Pseudomonadati > Pseudomonadota > Gammaproteobacteria > Orbales > Orbaceae > Gilliamella > Gilliamella sp. Gris1-4. The sequence goes on from NZ_LZHA01000039.1 coordinate 2,851, forward strand.
AATTATTGATCAATGATGCGCTGAAATTACTGAATATAAAAAGTTTTGGTATTGATGTGTGTTGTCATTTCGAGCCGGCAATAAACGACATTAATATCATAAAGCATGCTGAAACATATATCGATGAAGAAGAGAATTCATTAGATTCTTACAGTTGGTTTCACGGTAGTAATCCTACCGCGTTCTGCAATCCACCATTTTCGCGAAAATGGGAATTTTTTCAAAAAGCGGTTGAGCAAGTAAATAAATGGAGTCAGCAAGTATTAATGGTCCTGCCCTACACTCCTGCAACTAAGGCATGGAGCGACAATATACACGGGCAAAACTGTATTATTTACGTACCCGATGGTCGATATCAATATCTATTGCCGAATGGCAAAAAATCAGCAAGCAGCTGTAATTTTGAAACGTGTTTAGTTCTAATTGTGCCGTTCAAGTGTGGGAATGTGATAGTTAATTATAAGCGAGGTTTAAAATGCATAGATTAATAGATTGGTTAAAGTCTTTTAAAAAACCTTTAGTTTATAAATATAAACGAGGTGATAAGGTTGATTCTCCAATTGGGGTCGGAATTATTTTTAGTAGAAGCGATAGAATGAAAGATAAGACAAGACCAGCTTACTTCATACTAAGTGAAAGTAATGATATTAGAACATATTTTAGTTGTGACTATTACGAAGATGATTTGATTTTGATAGAAGAGTGTAAAGGGGTAACAAAGTGACTAAATTAAACTGGCGTGATGCTAGCAAAGAGTTGCCAGAAACCATTACTGATTGCGTTGTAATTACTAGGTCATTTTCGCAGGATGGAAAAATTATAATCAGCACTCGAAACTCATGTTATTACAGAAGAAGCGATAAATGGGGGTATGTTAATGGCTGTCATGTTTTAGCTTGGGTTTACACGCATGAATTAATACAGTTATGCGGATTAAATCAATATTTAATAGAGGTGAGAAATAACTAAAGGAGGAGTAATTATGTCAGAAAAAATAACGTTTGTTGTGTATGCACGGATTGGACCGTCAAGAAATGAAGAAAAAATCGAAATTGATAAAGCTGAATATGAAGCTCTGGAAGATAAGGATGTGTACCTGCAAGAGTTAATTAATTCTTATCTTCCCGATCTTGTAGACAGCGGAATATATATTGAGGAGTAATTATGATTACAGATGAAGAATGGAAAAAGCTAAAAGTTGGGGATGTTATCTATGTTGTAAATGATTTATATGATTTACAGTTAACAAAAACAACTATATCAAAAATTACAAAAGCGCAACTAAAGTTAGACTATGCTGAATATTTGTATGTTCAGACTTATAACAAATCTCAATCTGATCGTTTGTTTACCAATGCATGTAATGCATATAAATATGGAATAGATCTTCTGTCAGAAAAAACAAAAAAATTACATAAAAAGATAAACGAAATAGAGTCTAATAAATCTCTTTTTACAAAGAGCTATGAACAACTGGAGCAAGAAAATGGCAAATAATTTAAATCAGTGTTTATTCACTGGCAGAATCGGGAAAATCGAGGAGCGTTACACCTCTGATAACAAGTTAATCGTTAATTTTACTATGGCAATTGGTAGCTATAAGAAGAATGGCGATAGCTATGAAGATGTCACAGATTGGGCTAATTTACGAGCGTTCGGTAAGATTGCGGAAAAAGTGCGAGATAAAGGCAAAGGTGCTTTTATTCGTGTTACAACTCGATACAAAACAGATAAATGGCAGGACCAACAAGGCAACAACAAAACAGCCATTTATTTTATAGTTGATGATTTTGAAGCGTTAACGTTCGACAAAAGCGGCAATCAGTCAGCACAACAACATAAACCACAAACATCAGCTCAGCAAAATGAGTTTATAGATGATGAGATTCCTTTTTAATCAATGACTTATAAAGTTACCCACAAAATCTGTTAATAACTCACTGAACAACCACCCTATTCTATTAATTTATTACAAATATCTGCGCTGATTATTTGGCGTGCAATGAAATAATTGAGAGAGCATTTTTTATCTTTGATTCACCAATTTTGGGGAATCAAAGTATAAATTACGAACACCCGTTTTATTAATTAACGCCAAATTTGGCGAAATATTAAAGGTGAATCCAATCATGACTACACACGAATTAAAAATAAAATCTGAATATTTCATGGACGTTGCTCGATGTCAGAAAAAAGCTGAAATACGCTACAACGATCGCAATTACAAGGTCGGGGATATTCTGAATTTGTATGAAATTGACTAAGAGCGGTAATCGTACAGGTCGTAAATGTAGCGTTATCATCTCTCACATTTTAGATGATGCAGAGTATTTGA